>UQKC01000021.1 GCA_900541495.1 uncultured Ruminococcus sp.
AAAAAAATATGATATAATAAAAATAATTGAAATGCATTCAGAACTCTCGAAAGGAAATGATTCTCAATGGCAAAAAAGAAATACTTTGGTAACAATATTCCCCCACGCTGCGAATATTGTACATACGGCACAAGAGCAAAGGACGGCGGAAAAGTCCTCTGTGAAAAGCGCGGTCTTGTTGACGGATCATCTTCATGCGCAAAATATCAATATTCTCCTCTTAAGAGAATCCCTGTAAAACAGCTTAATATTCCCGGTAACTTTGACGAAGATTGATCTATACATAACTTCAAAAGCCGACAGATTCATTTCTGTCGGCTTTTTATATTGCATATATTCTCAGCTATCTCTTTAAAAATACCACCACAGCTAACATTTCCTGAGATTCCGCCCTCAACAAGTATCGTTACGGCATACTGCGGCGAATCGGACGGAAAATAGCCCGTAAACCAGCAATTCATTATCTCTTTTCCGTCAGCAGTGTATCTTCCCGTCTGTGCGGTCGATGTTTTGCCTGCGCAGCTTATCAGTTCCGAATGTGAGTATGAATTTGAAGCATTCACAACGCCATTCATATATTTTTTCAGCTTCTGCGCCGTAAGGCAGGACATTACACGCTCGCTTTTCGTTGAATTGACTGCTGTTTCGATTCCATTTTCATCACAAAGTGCATTGATAAGTCTTGCCTGCGGCATTATTCCGTTATTTGCTATCGCACAAGTAAGACGGCATATCTGTAAAGGCGTTGCAGTAAGCTTTCCCTGTCCAAATGAAAAATTACCCTTTTCCGCCTTGACAGAAAGCTCATGCTCAGAGGGAAGATATCCGCTTTGAGAACATATTCCCTTGGCAAATTCAAATTCATTACCGAAGCCAAGCTTTTTGGCTGTATCGTGTAAAAATTTCGGCGACAGCGTTTCGCTCAAAGCTATAAAATAAGGATTGCAGGAGCTTACCATTGCTTCTTCCATTGATATTTCGCCGTGACCGCCCCATTTATGACAGTTGAAGACCTGCCCGTCAATGTCTATCGAGCCATCGCAGGTATAGGAAAAATCTTCGCTTATCCCCGATTCAAGCGCGGCGGAAGCCGTTACAAGCTTGAATATCGAACCAACACTGTATGCTGAAAACGCCCTATTTATGAACGGTGAATCCTCATTTTCAAGGCTTGCGGCAAGATCCTGCGGATCAAATTCGGGAAAGCTGGCGCAGGCGAGGATATCACCGCTTTTTATATTCATGACCACCGCCGCTCCCTTTTTATATCCCGATTTTCGGAAAGCATTTTCGGTAATTGTCTGAATATCAAGGTCAAGCGTTGTTATCACTCCGCTCTCCATTTCCTTTGGGATAGTCTTTTCGGAAATCATTCCTTCAAGAACAGAGCCCATTGCGTCTACGCTGAATACCGCTCGGTTTTCCGTGTAATTCTCACGAAGAAAATCGTCATAAGCAAGTTCGATACCGCAAATCCCCCTGCCGTCTGAGGTATAACCTACCAAATGTCGCGCAGGCTGCGTACTTTCCGTCCGAATATATCTTCTAAAAACAACAACGTTTTGTATATTTTCTGAAGTCACTTTGCAGAAAAAAGGAAGATTTCCCGACATTCCGTTATGGAACGCCTCCGAATCACAAGCGTACTTCGCCGCGTTGAGCGAATTAACATTATTTGGATCAAGAACAGCGACATATTCAACGCTTCGATTGTTAAGCCTTTGACCGTTTCTGTCATATATCGACGCGTATTCACACTTGTACGAAAGAACGTACCTTCCCCTGTCCGATGCCGCTTCAAGGACTTTGGTGTCATTATCTATAACTGCAATTCTCATAATAAGAAATAAAGCTGTAAAAAAAGCGGCAAAATTCACCGCTGTGATTTTTCTTTGCATAAAAGATCCTCCCTTGACAATATTCTTGCCAAGGGAGGTGTTCTTTTATTCAATACCGTTTTTCTTTTTTGCGGAAGTGAGCGTGTTTTTCATAAGCATTGCAATTGTCATTGGACCAACACCTCCCGGAACGGGAGTTATGTAGCCTGCCTTGTCAAAGCAGTCATTATAATCAACATCTCCGCAGAGCTTGCCGCTGTCAAGACGGTTCATACCAACATCGATAACAACTGCGCCCTCTTTTATCATATCAGCTGTAACGAAGTTTGCCTTTCCGACAGCCGCAACGAGGATATCAGCTGTTCTGCATATCTCGGCAAGATTCTTTGTGTGCGAATGACAGATAGTAACAGTTCCGTTTTTCTTCAAAAGAAGCATCGACATCGGCTTGCCCACGATGTTGCTTCTGCCGATAACAACGCAGTTCTTTCCGTCAACTGAAATACCGCTCTGATCGAGCATCTCAATAACGCCCGCAGGTGTACACGGCAGAAATTTGTAGTCGCCTATCATAATGTGTCCGACATTCTCGGGGTGGAAAGCGTCAACGTCCTTTTCGGGAACGATAGTGTTTATTACTGCGGTTTCGTCAATATGCTTCGGAAGAGGAAGCTGAACAAGGATTCCGTTTACCTTTTCATCGGCGTTGAGCTTTTTTACAAGTTCGATAAGTTCATCCTGTGTTGTTTCCTCGGGAAGAGCATACTCGAACGATTCAAAGCCTACTACCTCGCAGGCTTTCTTCTTGTTATTTACATATACTCTTGAAGCAGGGTTGTTTCCAACGATAACAACAGCCAATCCGATGCTGATGCCCTTTTCTTTGAGCTGTTCGGCTTCAACTCTGACCTGTTCCTTTACTGCTGCGGAAATTGCCTTTCCGTCAATTATCTTTGCCATTTTCGTTATCCTCCGTTTCATCATCAGTCAATCTGTCTTTAGGATCAAGCTTTTCCTCTGATGATTCTTTTTTGTGTTTCTTTTCGGCGTGCTTTTTGTCATATTCAGCATTTCTGCGTTCTGCTTCGGCAAGTATAGCCTTTGATTCTTCGGTATCCTTATACAGTGTGCAGCCGCCGTTCTGCTTTATCTTTGAACGTGCGGCGATTATAACGATCAATGCCGCAATAACGCTTACAGCTGCAACAAACTGGGAAATTCTCAGATGTCCGACCATAAGGCTGTCTGTGCGCAGACCTTCGATAACGAATCTTCCAAGTCCATACCAGAAAACATACATTGCGAACATTTCGCCGTCAAATTTTCTGTGCTTATAATAGAAATGAAGTATCAGAAAACCGATAAGACACCACAATGATTCATATAAAAAGCATGGGTGAACAGGCATAGTCGGGTCAACAGTTACGCCCGTTGAGCTGTAGATGCTGTCAGCATTTGCTTTGAGTGCTGCCGCGATCCTCGGACTTGTCATTCCCCACGGAAGCGTTGTGTTGCTTCCAAAACATTCGTGGTTAAAGAAGTTTCCCCAGCGTCCAAATGTCTGACCAATGAGGAATCCTATACCTGCAAGATCAAGCAATGGAAGGATCTTTACCTTTTTTATCTTTGCGATTATCAATCCAACAAGGAGCGCACCGATAAGTCCGCCGTAAATAGCAAGTCCGCCGTCCCTTACCGACAAAATAGCTTTGATATCGCCTTTGTATTCGTCCCACATCATAAAAACGTAGTAAAGACGAGCGCCGATTATTGCACCGATAAATCCACCGAAAACCGCGTCCGTTGCTTTGTCGGAATCAATGCCTGCATCTTTCATTCGTCTGAAACAATAGATCACTGCAAGCAAAAGACCCAAACCGATCATTATTCCGTACCACTTTACTTCAATGCCGAAAACAGTAAAAGCAGTGCTGTAAACGGGCAGTTCAATGCCAAGCTTCGGAAACGATAGGGTGTTCCATTCTGCGTTAGTCATTACTTATCCTCCCTGCCGTTTACGGGGTCAATTATCGACAGAGTAACATTTTCCGTGTTGAACTGTGTCATAAGGCGCTTTGTAACGTCCTCAAATGTGCAGTTTGCGACAGTTTCAATCCTGTCGAATGCGGAAAGTCCTTCCATACCATTATTGAGCATTATTGTTGCGAGGTTTTCAGCATCATCAAGTCCCTTGATAAGCGAACCGTAATATGCCTTTTTGATAGTGCTGAAACGGCTTTCATCAAGTCCTTCACGCTTGCAGCGCTCAACCTCTTCAACTATCTTGTCACGGACAAGGCGTGGGTCACGGGCTTCTCCGCCGAATATTGAGCAGAAATATCCGTCACCGCAGAATACTTCGCTATAGAATGTCGAATTGATTATTCCCTCATCATAAAGCTTTTTATAGAATTCCGAGCTTTCATTTGCGATGAGCGAAAGAACAAAGTTTGTTTCTATTTCTGCTTTGAGTGCAGCAAGACCGCTCTCGGGCTTTGCCTTGAGGCCGATATTGAACATCGGCATTGCGATCTCAAGCTTCTGAACGACTTCCTTTTCGCATACGCTCTCAGGTTCGTCCTCAAATGCAGTTTCAAGCTCGATATTTTCATTCTGCTTAAGGCACTTGTCGCAAACTTCAAGAACCTTGTCAACATCAACATTTCCTGCTATTGAAAGCACCATATTGTTGAGATTATAGAAAGTATAATAGCACTTGTAAAGCAGGTCAGCATTTATCTGCGCAATGCTCTCGACCGTTCCTGCAATGTCTATCTTTACAGGGTGATTATGATACATTCCCTGAAGCATATTGAAGAAAACTCTCCAGCCTGCATTATCGTCATACATTCTTATTTCCTGACCGATAATGCCCTGCTCCTTGCGAACGGTTTCCTCGGTGAAATAAGGCGACTGCACGAAGTTGAGCAGTATTTCAAGTGATTCATAAACATTGTTTGTTGTTGTAAAAAGATAGCAAGTTCTGTCGAACGAGGTATAAGCGTTCGCAGAAGCACCCGTTTTTGCATAAAGGCTAAAAACATCGCAATCCTCATTCTCAAAAAGCTTGTGTTCAAGATAATGAGCAATGCCGTTAGGAACGGTTATAAAATCAGGATCATTCTTTGTCTTGAATTTTGTGTTGATAGAGCCGTATTTTGTTCCGAAAAGAGCGTGTGTAGTGCTGAAATTGTCCATTTTCCAAACGTAGATATCAAGTCCTGTCGGGTGCTTGATAAGAGTGTATTCTTCGCCTGTGCGGGCGTTTTTGATGACTTCCTTATTCATTTTCGGCACTCTCCTTTCCTTTGAGGACATAAACCGTGTCAAGCTTGAACGACTTCGCAGCTTCAACAATATCCTCTTTCGTTACCTTTTCAAGAAGTTCTATTTCATCTTCGGGTGAAAGCTCCGTGCCGAGGAAGATCTGCGACATATACCAGCTTACAAGCGTTGCTGCACTGTCATTTACGCTGCGCAAACCGTTGATAACAGCAAGACGTGCTTCGTTTATCTCTTTTTCATCGAACTCGCCTTTCTGCATAAGCTCGAACTGACGGATTATTTCAGCCTTGGCTTTTTCAATATTTGCCTTTTCAACGCCGCTGTCAACAGTGATAACGCCCTTCATATCGTTATAATTCGACGAGCAGTAATAGCAAAGGCTCATTTTTTCACGAACGTTAAGGAAAAGCTTTGAGAACGGTGTTGCACCGAAAACTGCATTCATAAGCTTTACAGCACGGCGATTTGTACTGTCTGACTTAAATGCAAGAACCATTTTGCACTGAGCAACTTCCAGTTCATCGGTGAACTCTTCGGGAGAAGCTTTAACAGCGGAACGTTTTGTTTTAACTTCGCCTTTGTAATCACGGTCAAGCTTTGCAAAACTTTCGCATATAGATTCCTTTATGCCCTTGGGTTCGTCTGCACCGACAAAGAAAACTTCGATCTGTGCGGTTTTGAGGAGATTTTTATACTGCTCATAAGAAGTCGAAGCCGTTATTTTTTCTGCACTTTCACGCTCGCCCTTTACCGATACTGCGGCAGGCTCACCTTTGTATATTATCTTTCCTGCGCGCTGAAGAGCATAAGAACGCTTTTCGTTGATAACTGCATCAATATCATCAAGAAGTTCCTGCTTTTTGAGCGCAAAATCAGGCGCATAAAAACCGTTTTCATCAAGGTTTGGGTCAAGGATACAGCCAAGAGTAACTCTTGCAAGCTCTTTGGTGATCTCTTCCTTGTCAAATGTATAGCGGTCATTGATGCAGGAACTGATTATTGAAACGAACTGATTGTCGCCTGCACGAAGGACTGCGCCTTTAAGTCCGGCGCCATAAAGCTCTTCAAGCTTTTGGCTTATTGCAACGAGCGTCGGATATTCTCTGCTGCTGTCGGTAAGAATATAAGAAGCAGAAGCATTGAGTGAAGCCGTATCTTCGGAAAGCGGAGATATAAGGTTCACAACAATACTGTTTGTTTTAAGGCTTTGGTTGCGGATAGAATTGAAATGTATCCCGTCCGCTATTTTTTCGCGTTTATAGCTGATCTTCAAACATATCACTCCATTTAAAATTGATTTATACTATTTTCAATCTGCTTTTTTTAAATTAAAAATAGTATTAGAAGGCAGGTTTTACGAACTTTTTTGCAGTTCGTCCCATTTTCCTTAAAATTAAATATCGTTTTAATTATAACACATTTTTTTATAAAATACCATAGTTTAAATAAAAATTTCCGACTTGACAAAAAATTTATTTAATATTAAAATAAAGTAAACAGTTATTATAAGGAAGTGAACCCGTAAGTTATGATAAATCCTGATGAATGCCCATACTTTCTCAACGATTTTTTCACATATCAGCGTGTTGTTTTACTGAAATCCGAGAAAACGATAGAAGCATATTATATTGATCTGCGGGTCTTCCTGCGGTATTTAAAGGTAAAAAAAGGTGTTGTTTCCCAAAATACTCCGTTTAAAAATATAGATATTTCCGATATTCCGATAGAATATATAAAATCACTGACGAAGTTTGATATTCTTCAGTACCTCAACTATGTTGCCTCCGAGCGAAATAATTCCGCAAAAACGCGGCACAGAAAGCTTGCTTCAATACGATTGTTTTTCAGATGTATGTACCGCGATCTCGGACTTATTGACTCCAATCCTGCAAAGGACGTTGACTACCCGAAAATGCCCGATCATCTCCCGAAATTCTTAACGCTTGATGAAAGCATCAAGCTTCTTGAAAATATGAACACCGAAGACCCGTTCTATCTTCGCGATTACTGCATTGTAACACTCTTCATCAACTGCGGAATGCGTCTGAGCGAGCTCGTCGGACTTAATATGCAAGACGTGAATCTTGACGAGCGTTCCATGCGCCTGCTCGGAAAGGGCAACAAGGAACGTATCATTCATATCAACGATGCCTGCGCTGATGCGATTCTGACGTATCTTCCTACAAGAAAGCCCTCCGATAAAGCCCCCCATGCTCTTTTTTTGAGCAAGCAGGGCTCAAGAATAAGCAACAGACGCGTTGAACAGATAGTTGATAACGCTCTGCGCGACAGCAACCTCGACAACCGCGGATTTTCTACGCACAAACTTCGTCACACAGCCGCAACACTGATGTATCAGCACGGTAATGTCGACCCGCTTATGCTGAAAGAAATACTCGGTCACAAAAGCATTTCAACTACCGAGATTTACACGCATATATCTAACGAGGGACTGAAACAGGCAATGGACGCTTCTCCCCTTGCAAATATCAAGAACAAAAACAAACCGCCCAAGGAATGATTTTTCCTCGGGCGGTTTTCATTAGCTGTCGCTGTCGTCTTTTTTTATCCGAAAGATTATCCGAAAAATGTTTGCGAGCATTTTAGGGCTTTTGATAACTACGACTTTCATAATATCTCCTCCAAACTTTAGTTTGGTATATACTATGCCGCAGTTGCAAAAGCGGTTACAAATTTTACTTTTTTGAATAGATTATAAGGACTTTTCCCTTTGAAATTTCGATTTCCGCATATTCACCGGCAAATTCATTGCTCACTCCAAGCGGAAAGCTCCGCACGATGACCGAATCCTGCAATTCGTATTTCGTTCCACTTATAGAAACCACTGATTCATCTGTAAGCGACAAAACGGAAAAATAACAGTTTTTATCGGCTTTATATCTGCTCTTTCCAACACTTTGGATATAAACAGCATTATTTTCATCTAAAATCGCACCATAGGCACCGTGTTCATAGATATATTCAAGCGTTTGCAGCGCGGCTATCGTGTGGTCGAATCTGCCGCCCATTGCCCCAAGGATAAAGATTCTGTCAAAACAAAGTGAAAGCGCCTTTTTTACAGCAATCATAAGGTCGGTATCGTCTTTTTCAGGTTTAAATCGAACGATCTCGCAATTGTATTCAGTCGGAACTTCGCAGCTGTCAAAATCGCCCATAATATTATCGGGTTCAACGCCAAAGCCTTTCAGATGAGAGATACCGCTGTCAGCCGCGATTATGAAAGCATCATTGGGTATCTTTATAAATCCATAATTTTCAATTTTTGCTCCGCCGAAAATATAGCATTCGCTCATTTTCCGATTTCCCATTCCTTTATCTGCTTTGCTTCTTCATACATAGCAACATAGCTTTCGTGGCGTGATAACGGTATATCACCGTTTTTTACAGCATCAATGACAGCGCAGCCTTTTTCCTTTGTGTGCGAGCAATCTGGAAAGCGGCATTTGCCGAAATACTCTCCAAATTCGTTAAAGCAGCCTGCAAGCTCGTCCTTTAGGATAATATCGTATTTGTTGGTTTCAAATGTAGAAAATCCCGGTGTATCAGCAACGAGCGCACCATTTTTCATCTCGAACATTTCAACATGACGAGTTGTATGTCGACCTCTGCCGAGCTTTTGGCTTATTTCGCCCGTCGCACGAACAGTATCTGTATCAAGGTGGTTGAGAAGTGTAGATTTTCCGACACCTGTATTCCCTGTAAAGGCACAAAGCTTTCCTGCTATCTTATCATAAAGCGCTTTGAAACTGCTTTCGTCGGAATAATCTATTACGAAAACCTCTGCACCTGAATTTTTATATATTTCCGTTATCGAATCGTCAGCCTTTATATCCGATTTTGTAACGGCAATGAGCGGCTTTATCCCCTTGAAAACACATATCGCAATAAATTTATCAAGAAGTAGAAAATTCGGTGAAGGTTCGCAGGTTGAAACAACGAATATCATATGGTCGAGATTTGCGAGCGGAGGTCGGATAAGTTCGTTTTTTCTCGGCATTATTTCCGAAATAACTTCGTCCGACACAACTACTTCGTCACCGACGCATGGAGAGATATTCTGCTTTCTGAATATTCCCCTTGCCTTACATTCTATAACGCCCAAAGGGGACTTTACAGAATAAAGTCCCCCGATAGATTTGATTATCAATCCTTTTGTTGGTTCCATAATATTAATATCCGTTCAGAAGTTCGTTCCAGAAATCTTCATCGTTAAGATCAACGTAATCACTGTTGTCGTCCGAACCATCATCATTGTAATCGGACTCTGTTTCAGTCTGTGTTTCAGCAAACAGATTTCGGAGAAGTTCCTTTTCAAAGTTTGTTTCGGTGACAGTATTTTCATCAAAGTCGATCTCATATTCGCCGATCGTTGCATTTTCATTTGTTCCGTTGTTTATCGCTTCAAGGATAATGGTTTCAAGACCGCTGCCCTTTACTGTGATAGAAACGGTTTTTGCATAAGCGATATTGTCGATCTGTTCCGTTCCGATTATCTTTCCGTTGTAATAGCAGTTGAATGTTACCGAACCGCTGTCGATATTGCTCGGTATCTTAAATGTGATAACCGCTTCTTCTTCGGGAACAACACCTGTACTTACCGTAAGAATAATAGTTGACTTTATCGGAACAATATTCGCTGAACCATCATCGCCAACAGCAGGTATCGACTGTTCAATAACCGTGTTTTCGGGTTCTGCCGAATCGGCTGTCATGACCTGAACAGTGAATTTATCCTTGAGAAGTTCCTTTGCCTTGTCAAGATCCTGACCCACAACATTGGGAACGATAACGTCCTGCTCCTCCGGTCCGCGGCTTACATAGAGGTAAACAGTCGAGCCGTATTCTGCCTGCTCATTTCGTGCAGGGTCGGTCATAATTACATAGTCCTTATCGACTTCATCATCACATACGCTCATAATTATAACGTTGAAGCCCTCATTATTTGCAAGCATATTCTGTGCCGTTGCGGAATCAAGGCCGTAAACATTCGGTATCGAAACCATTCTCGGACCCTTGCTGACAACAACCTTTACTTCGACCTGACCGACAAGATAATCACGTCCCTCGGCAGGTGTCTGCGAGATGATAGCGCCCTCAGGATATTCGGAAGAATATTCCTGCGATTCGATCGTTATATCCTTAAAGCTGCTTGCCCAGTATGTCTTGACCTCCTGGAAGCTGTAGCCGACGATGTTAGGCATCTTTCCGACTTCCGCATCTTTGCCGTTGTTGATAGTTCTGATGATAGCAAGCGCTGTAAATGCAACAACGATTATAAGAATACCTGCGGCTATCGCTGTGAGAATAACAACGAGATAAGAGGATTTTGAAACCTTTTCATCGTCTTCGTAATCATCGTAATCATCATAATCTTCGTCGTAATCGTCCTTTTTGGACTTGGTCTTTACCTTTGTTTTTGTCTTTGCGGCAGCGTGTTCCCCTGCCTTATCGTGAGCGAGCTTTGAAGCCTTTTCGTTTCCTGCGGCTTCATAAGCGGCAGCGGCTCTTGAAACAGCATTTGCATTATAATACTGTGTCTTTTCGGAAAGATATTTATATTCAAAAACAATGCTCGGATTTTTCTTGAATTCTTCGATATCCTTTATCATCTCGGAAGCGGACTGATAGCGCTTTGACGGTTCTTTCTGCATTGCACGGACAACGATCTCTTCAAGTCCCTCAGGAATGGAATCATTGATCTCACGCGGCATCTTGGGTTCGTTCTGCATATGCATAAGTGCAACGGTCACAGGATTATCCGCATCGAAAGGCTTTACACCCGTGAGCATCTCATACATCATTACACCAACGGAATAGATATCGCTCTTTTCATCGGTGATATCTCCCCTTGCCTGCTCGGGGCTGATATAATGAACCGAGCCAATAGCCTTGTCGGAAATGGTCTTTCCTTCTTCACGGGCAAAACGCGCAATGCCGAAGTCCATGACCTTTATCTGACCGTCGGGGAAAAGCATAATATTCTGCGGCTTTATGTCACGGTGGACAATTCCTCTGTCGTGAGCATGCTGGAGCGCCTTAAGTATCTGAATGATGAAGTGAACGGTGTCCTTCCATTTGAGCACACCCTGCTGTTCCATAAATTCTTTGAGAGTAATGCCGTCGATATACTCCATAACGATAAACTGAAGCTTATCGGAGAAGCCTACATCGAATACCTTTACGATATTAGGGTGTGACAAAACAGCAATTGCCTTGGATTCGTTGCGAAAACGCCGTACGAAATCCTCATTGTCCGCAAATTCGTTTTTGAGGATCTTTACCGCAACAACTCTGTTTTCGAGAAGATCATTGGCCTTGTAAACATCAGCCATGCCGCCCACACCTATAAGTTCGGTGATCTCATAGCGGCCGTCGATCTTCTTGCCTATGTTTTTATCCATTAACTTCACTCCTGTAAAAAAATCGTACTTCATCCTTAATCCAATGAAATGTCAGTTTCCAATAAAAGCTATAGGAAAACCATTATTTATTTTATGACGGCAACCGATATATTATCATTACCGCCGTTTTCAAGCGCAATTTTTATAAGTTCTGACGGAATGTCTTCAGGTATAGCCGAAGAAGCTATCCTGAACATATCGTCCTCACTGCAGTTGTTAGTAAGTCCGTCCGAACATAGAAGTACCGCAGTATTTTCGTCTGCGTCGAGAACAAAATAATCGGGTGAGATCATATCCTTAACGCCGACAGCCTTGGTTATGTAGTTTTTCTGCGGGTGAGTTTTCATATCTTCATAGGAGATCTCGCCGTTTTCATACATACGCATAACAACGGTGTGATCCTTGGTGATAAGGTCTATCTTCTCACCAATGCGGTAAGCGCGTGAATCTCCGACATTGACGATATGAACTTTGCCGCCGACTTTAAGCGCAATAACGCAGGTAGTTCCCATACCCGACATATTTTCGTCCGACCACGCAACATCATAAACAACAGCATTGGCGGTCGTCACTGCGGAGATAAGAAGATTTTTTATCGAATTATCGTCATAATCGCGGCGGAAAACCTTTGTGATGCGGTCGTAAATGACCCGAATAGCGCGTTCGCTCGCTTCACTTCCCGCATTTTCGCCGCCCATACCGTCACAGATAACAGCAAACACTGCGTCATCTGCAAGAATTCCTGTACGAACTCTGTCCTGATTTTCTTTTCGTGTCAATCCAATATTTGTATCGGAAAAAGCATACATCGCAGTATTCACCGTCCTTTCATAAGTATCAGATCTCGTATTCACGCCTGAGCTGTCCGCAGGCAGCGTTTATATCAGCGCCGAGAGTACGTCTTGTTGTAGCATTAAGTCCGCCCTTTATGAGCATTTCCTCAAATTTTTCAAGTGATTTTCTGTCTGCCTTAAAGTCGCGCTCCTTTATCTCGTTTACAGGGATAAGATTAACGTGACAGTTCATATTTTTAAGCAGCTTTATAAGCCCTGCCGCATCTTCGGGAGAATCGTTGACACTGTGGATAACAGAATATTCAAAGCTTATTCTTCTGCCGGTCTTATCAATATAATCACGGCAAGCCTGCAAAAGCTCGCTGATGCAGAAACGGTTATTTACGGGCATTATCTCGCTGCGTTTTTTATCTGTTACCGCATGGAGTGAGATAGAAAGCGTCAGTCCGAATTTATACTCCGCAAGGTCATATATCCTATTCACAAGTCCGCAGGTCGAAAGTGAAACATGGCGCAGGCTCATATTCTTGCCCGTTTCATAAGAAAGAAGCTGTAAAAACTTTACAACATTATCGAAATTATCGAGCGGTTCGCCGATGCCCATAAGTACAAGACTGTCAACGTGCTTGCCGCTTTCCTTTTCGGCTGTATATATCTGCAAAAGCATTTCCGACGGAAGAAGATTTCGTTTGAAGCCTGCAATGGTCGACGCGCAGAAACGACAGCCCATTTTGCAGCCGACCTGTGTCGAAATGCAAAGGCTGTTTCCATGTTTGTACTCCATCATAACACACTCAACGTGGTTGCCGTCCGAAAGCTCATATAGATATTTTACAGTATTATCTATATGAGATTCAAGCTTTTTTACTATATTTATACTATTTATATAAAATTCTTCATCAAGTTTTGTGCGCAATGACAATGAAATATTACTCATCTTGTCAAATTCCGACACTCTTTGTACATGAAGCCACTCATATATCTGTTTTGCACGGAATTTTTTCTCGCCTATTTCTGCGAGTGCAGCTTCAAGCTCTTCGAGCGAATAAGAAAGTATATCTTTTTTCAAAAATGTCACCTCATAGGTAAATATTTCAGTTTATCCTGCGTATTTTGCTTATAAAAAAGCCCTCGCAATCAAAGCTTTCGGCAATTATCGAAGCTTTGTATTCTCCGAAAGGAGCGTCGATATCCGTAAGGAACGAAACTCCCGCAAAATTCTTGTTCTCTTTCAAAAATTTTTCAATTACAAGCTCATTTTCTTCTTTAAGCACTGTGCAGGTCGAGTAAACAAGCTCGCCGCCGACTTTAAGGTATTTCGCAGCCGTGCTCAGTATATCATACTGTATCTTCGGCAGACCTTCAAACTTTTTCAAGTCTGCATACTTTATTTCAGGTTTTGAACGTATAACTCCCGTTCCGGAACAAGGCACATCACAGAGTATTTTATCAAATTTCGGAAAACTTTCGTTATAAACTTTGGCATCATTCTGTAAAGCCTTTATGCTTTTCAGTCCAAGCCGCTCAGCTCCGTTTTTTATAAGCTTAACTCTTTTATCGTGAAGTTCACAGGCATAAAGCTCACATTCATCACCCGCCATCTCTGTAATGGTAAATGCCTTTCCACCAGGTGCGGAACATATATCAAGTATCTTCTCACCTTTTTTCGGTTCAAGCGCCGCACAGCAAAGCTGCGATGAAAGATCCTGAACGTGATAATAACCTTTTTTGAAAAGTTCATTATTCTCAACCGAGCCAAAAGGCTCTGCTTCAAGACAGTTATCAAGAAGCATACATTTTTTCACCGAAACACCATTCTTGGAAAAATCCGTTATCAGAGAATCGCAATCGGTTTTAGTGTTGTTTACACGAAGATAAAGCTTATGAGGTTCAAGCGATCGCTTCAAGAATTCAGAAGCCTTATCTTCGCCGTACTGATCTATAAGCTTTTTCGCCAAATCAGCCGAGCAGGAATATTCCACACAGAATTTTTGCAGCCTATTCTTTGGCAATGCAAACTTTTTATCATCTCTGATAAAGCTGCGAAGCACAGCATTCACGAACGGCGCTGCACTCTTTTTTCCCAGCTGTTTTACCAGTTCGACCGACTCGTTCACTGCCGCATTGTCGGGAACGGAATCCATATACAAAAGCTGATAAATCCCCATACGGAGCGTTTCAAGTATCACTGTATCAAGCTTTTGGAGCGGCTTTGAACTATAAAGCGAAATTATATAGTCAAGCGTTGCTTTGCGTTCAATAACACCATAGAAAAGACGCGAGATAAAAGCTTTGTCCCTCGCTGAAACATCTGAACTCTGCAAAACTCCGTCGAGCGCGAGGTTTGAATATGCACTTTTTTCAAGCTTTTCAAGCAGTTCGCAAACGATCATCCTTGCAGACTTCATATCAGCTTTTTCTCCTTTATAGATTTCAGCGTCTTCTGTTGTTTGAGATAAGCACTAAACGCAGAAGTGTCGTCAATGCCGAGAAAAGCGCAGCAACATAAGTCATTGCGGCAGCCGTAAGGACTTTCTTAGCCATTTTGTTCTCGTCACTTTCGAGTATATAACTTCCTTCAAGTATGCGCAATGCTCTTCCGCTTGCATTGAATTCAACCGGAAGTGTCACAAGCTGGAAAAGTACAACAGCAACATAAACGATTATGCCTATATCAATAAGGAAGCCAAGTGAACGGCTGAAAATAAGTCCGATCAGTACAAGCGGCATCGCTGCCTGCGAACCTATCTGAGCCACCGGAAGAATCGCATTTCGTATTTTTATAGGCGCATATCCAACCGAATGCTGTATAGCGTGACCGGTTTCGTGGGCCGCAACGCCGACAGCCGCAACCGATGTGCTGTTATATACGGAATCGGAAAGCCGCACTACATTTGTTCTCGGGTCATAATGGTCAGTAAGATCTCCGCTGACGCGTTCGATACGAACATCAAATAATCCGTTTTCATCAAGTATCTTTCGCGCAACCTCGGCAGCTGTAACGCCGCGTCTGTTGCGTATCTGGCTGTATTTGCTGAATGTTGATTTTACCATACACTGTGCGACAAGCGCAAAAATCAGCGCAGGAATTACCAGAATATAGGTAGGATCATATAGCATTTAGCAGTTCTCCTTTCAGATAAAAACGATATGCTGAACTTAAGAAAGAACTTCTCCCTTTGAAACAGGCTTTCCTCGGAGATAATCAGCGGTTTTCATACGCTTGCCGCCCTCCGCCTGAATTTCAAGGAATGTAACCGTATTTTTATCGCCGCAAACCACTGTAAAGTTCTTTTCATTTACAATAGTTCCCGGAGCAGCATCCGACATTTCACCCGTCATCTCTGATTTGTATATCTTCAAGAACTTACCGTTGTACATAGCTTTTGCACACGGCGAAGACGAAAGTCCGCATATCTGTCTGTGAATTTCGGCAGCAGGGCGTGTGAAATCGATGGGACACATATCTTTGGTTATCATTGCTGCATAGTTTGAAAGCGAATCATCCTGTGGTACAGGTGTAATGCTGTTATCCTTTACAGCTTTAACTGTATCAAGAAGAAGTTTTGCGCCCATTTCAGAAAGTCTGTCGTGAAGTTCGGAAGCTGTTTCATTCGCGCCTATCTCTGTTTTGGCGGAAAGAAGCATATCTCCCGTGTCAAGTCCCTCTGCCATAAGCATTGTTGTAACGCCCGTTTCCTTTTCACCGTCAAGAACAACTCTCTGAATAGGAGCAGCACCGCGGTACTTTGGAAGGAGCGAGGCATGAACATTCACGCAAAAATGCTTTGGAAGATCAAGTATTTCTTTCGGAAGAATTTTCCCGTAAGCAACAACTACAATAAGATCAGGAGCAATTTCTCTCAGAACTTTGAGAGCATGCTCTGCATCTTCGCCTTTTTTCAAACTTGTTGGCTGATAAACGGGGATTCCGTATGACAAGGCTGTTTCCTTTACAGGTGGAGGGAGAAGTTTCATTCCCCTGCCCTTTGGCTTATCAGGCTGTGTAAATACAGCAGAAACAGTTTCACCGCTCTCAACAAGCGCTTTAAGACAAGGAACAGCGAAATCGGGTGTTCCCATAAAAACTATATTCATTGAGCGTTCTCCTTTTGATTATGCGTCCTCAAGATCCTTAGGGTCAACGAATTCATCTACCTTTTCAATGAAAAGATGTCCGTCAAGGTGGTCAAGCTCATGACAAATAGCTCTTGCGAAGAACTCCTTAGCCTTTATCTCGATCTCTTTGCCTGTACGGTCTTGTGCCTTTACAGTAACATTCATTGGACGAACAACATATCCCCACTGGTCGGGGCATGAAAGACAGCCTTCAATACCTCTCTGCTTACCCGATTTCTTAACGATAACCGGATTGATAAGCTCAACAAGACCTTCTCCTACATCAATAACAACTGCACGGCGGAGAATTCCAACCTGCGGAGCTGCAAGTCCAACGCCCTTTGCCTTATACATAGTTTCTGCCATATCATCAAGTAAAATACCGAGCTTTTCATCAAATTTTTCAACGGGTCTGCAATTCTTATGAAGAACTTCCTCTGATTTATTTACAATGTTTCTGAGTGCCATTTTATATTCCTCCATTTTATAAGACTGCATTTATTAAACACAGCTCTCTTAAAGTGTTTTTATGTTAAATGCTTATATCTCCGTTTATATCAATGTATGCTCTGACATTTGCAAATTCGCGAAGCCTTGAACAGCTTTTATAGACATCACCGATAAAGCTTCGGAAAACTGTGTTGTTTTTACATTTTATAATAATTCTGTATCTATATCTGCCGTTCAGCTTTTCGTATGTACAGCGCGACGGACCAAGAACAACAAGGGGTATATGGATATTTTCCTTGTCTATCTTTTCCTTTAGTTTATGCATAAAGCAGAACGATGCCGTCTGCGCACAACTGTCAATTTCAGATGAAAGTTCAATAAGGCAGGTATCGCAGAATGGCGGATAGAGCAGCGTTTTTCGCATTTCTATCTCCTGACGATAGAATTCCTCATAATCCTGCTTTGCCGCGAGGTTTATAACATAATGCTGGGGAACGAATGTCTGGATATAAGCTCGGCCCTGCTTTTCACCTCTGCCGCATCGTCCTACTACCTGAGTCAAAAGCGAAAAAGTCCGCTCATAGCTTCGGAAATCGCCGGAAAACAACGCCTTATCTATCGAAACAACGCCTACAAGAGTAACATTCGGGAAATCAAGACCCTTTGCTATCATTTGAGTGCCAAGCATAATGTCATACTCGCCGTTTTCAAACGCACGGAAGTTTTTTTCGTACGCCGTTCGTGAATATGTCGTGTCAGCATCCATACGCAAAAGCCTTGCATTCGGAAAAAGCTTTGCAACTTCGTCTTCGACTTTCTGAGTGCCAAATCCCGTCTGCTTTATGTGATTCTTGCCGCAGTTCGGACAGACCGTTATCATATTTTCAATATGTCCGCAATAATGGCATACAAGCATATTGTTGACCTTGTGATAAGTCAGCGGAACACTGCAGTTCGGACAAGTAACGGTCTGCTTGCAATCGCAGCAGCTTATAAAAGTATGATAACCTCTTCGGTTGAGAAGAAGAATGCTCTGTTCTCCCCTGTCAAGATTTATCGAAAGCTCATCAACGAGCCGTTCAGACAAGATCGCTGAACTATCATAGAATCCCTCTGTCGCAAGGTCAATTATCTCAACATCGGGAAGCTTATTTTGAGAATAACGCTGTTTCATCGTAAAAAGTTTATATCTACCCGTTTGAGCGTAATAAAAACTTTCTATCGACGGTGTAGCCGAAGCCATAAGAAGCAACGCGTTATGCGTCACACACCGCTTTTTTGCAATATCCTTCGCATTATAACGCGGTGAAGATTCGGATTTATAGGTTTGTTCTCCCTCTTCGTCCATAATTATAAGCCCGATATTATCAAGATGCGCAAAAACAGCGCTTCGTGTACCGACAACGATACGCGCCTTGCCTGCTTTTACACGCTTGAACTCATCGAGCCTTTGCGTCAGCGAAAGATTGCTGTGCATAACGGAAACTTTGTTTCCGAAAAGCCCCTGAAATTTTCTTACTACCTGAGGCGTGAGTGAAATTTCGGGAATGAGCATTATTACATTTTGCCCTTTGTCAAGGACATACTGAATAAGCTTTATGAATACAGAGGTCTTTCCGCTGCCCGTCACTCCATAAAGAAGTGCCGCCTCGGGTTTTCCCTCATCTATAAGGGCAGAAATCCCGTCAAACGCTTTCTTCTGTTCATCGGAAAGAACGATATCGCTTACCTTTTCGGTTATATCAACAACAGGGTCGCTGATATACTCATTTTCAAAGGCCTCAACGATGTGATTTTTCTTCAAAGTCGAGATAACACTCGCCGAAACTCCGCAGATATACGAAATTTCCTTTATCGAAGCCGCGCCACAGCCCTCAAGAAGTTCAACTACTGCTCTTCCCTTTTCTGAAACGTTAAAAGCACTGCTTTCGGCAAGATATTCTTCGGAAAGACGAAGCATTTTTATAGTATCGTCCTTCTTGCGGCGTTTTATATCATCATTTTCGACAAGAAAACCTTTATCGACAAGTTCAGCTATATCCGCGCCCTTGGCATTTTCGATAGTTGATACATCTTCGCAGAAATTCTTCCAAACTTTCTTTGCACTGTCTGAAAGAATCTCTTCTGACGGAAGCTCTCCGCCCGCCGTAACGTATCTTTCCGTATAATCCACGTTAAGTCCTATCGGAATAAGCGCCCGAAATGCTTCAAAATATGTGCAGAGTGTTGTTTCGCGCAACCACATCATAAGTTCAAGCATTTCGTCATTCAGCGGCGGTTCTTTATCCACCACCGAACGTATCGGCTTGAAATCCGACATTTTTTCTTCGGGCAAAAGCTCTGCCGCGAGGTCAAGGCGAACAACAACGCCTATTCTTTTGCGGTTGCCTTTCCCGAAAGGAACAATAACTCTGCACCCCGGACGAACGATCTCTTCAAGCTCGGTCGGAACTATATATTTGTACCGTCTGTCGAAATACAGCGATGTATTGCTTACCGCGACAGCGGCAATATATTTCTCACAAGCCAAGCTCAATCCCTCCGAGTATTAGTCTTTTGTAGCAGGAGATTTCAAAGAAGGGTCTTCAACAATGTAATACTTTCTTGCAGCGAACTCTTCAACAGCTGTCTTTACAGGCTTCTGTTCAAGTATCTGCTTGTTTTCGTAAAGCTCGTCAGAGATCTCTCTTGCGCGCTTTGCTACGGCGATAACCACAGAATAGTAGCTTTCACCCTTTGTTGCGATCTGTGAAATAGTTGGTCTAAGCATTTTCAAGCACCTCATCAATTAAATATTCTGAATTTTCTTTTTTAAGCTTTTGTGAATTGATTATAGAAAGCAGGTCAGAAACAGCAATTTCCAACTCGCCGTTTATCATAACATAATCGTAGTTTACAGCCTTGCGTATTTCGCCTGCTGCTTCTCCGATACGCTTTTCAATGACTTCTTCGGTTTCTGTACCGCGTTTGTGAAGTCTTCTGCGAAGTTCTTTGAGCGACGGAGGAAGAATGAAAACCGAAACGGCCTCAGGACATTTTTCCATTACTTTCAAAGCACCCTGAACTTCTATCTCAAGAATGACGTTCTTGCCTTCAGCAAGCATATCTTCGACCGGTTTTTTCGGTGTACCATAATAATTTCCGCAGTAGTTTGCGTATTCAAGCATACCGCCATTTTCGATAAGCTTTTCAAACTCATCCTTGGAAAGAAAATGATAATTCACGCCATTGACTTCGCCCGGACGAGGAGCTCTTGTTGTTGCCGAAACGGAATAATAAACATTGTCCTGCTTTAAAATTTCAGCAAGGACAGTTCCCTTTCCGCAGCCGGACGGTCCTGAAACAATAAATAATGTACCCTTACTCATCATCGTCCACCTCATCATCATTGTCAAGTCTACCTGCAACAGTTTCAGGCTGTACGGCAGAAAGGATCACATGGTCGCTGTCCATAATGATGACAGCTCTGGTTCTTCTGCCATAAGTTGCATCAATGAGCATTCCCTTGTCTTTCGCGTCCTGAATGATTCGTTTTATCGGAGCCGACTCGGGACTTACGATCGTTATAAGTCGGCTTGCGGAAATCATATTTCCAAAGCCAATATTGATAAGCTTCATAGCGCTCTCCCATTAAATTTATTCGATGTTCTGAACCTGTTCGCGAATCTTTTCAATCTCGGATTTCAAGTCAACGACTACCTTTGTGATCTCAATATCCTGACATTTTGAGCCGATAGTGTTTGCTTCGCGGTTGAATTCCTGAATAAGAAAATCAAGCTTTCTGCCGACAGCTTCATTCATCGAAAGCATTTCTCTGCACTGATTTATATGGCTGCGCAGACGAACGGTTTCTTCATCGACAGCTGTCTTTTCGGAGAAGATAGCAGCCTCGGTAAGAATCCTCTGCTCGTCAACATTTGTATCCTTAAGCACCTCCGAAATTTTATCGAAAAGCTTTTTGCGATACTTTTCAGTGGTTTCGGGTGACTTCTTCTCTATTTTTTCCACAAGTTCAGTGATATAATCAAGTCTTGAAAGAATATCTTCGCGCATCTTCTCGCCCTCAGCTTCGCGCATAGCAATAAATCTTTCAAGAGCCTTTTCAGCGACCGACTTTACCTCATTCCAAACAGTTTCTTCGTCCTCTTCTATCTTTTTTACATCAAAAATATCAGGCAGACGCATAATCCTTGAAAGCGTAAGGTCATCTTCAAGTCCAAGTTCTTCATTTGCACTTCTTAAAGCTGTTATATAGCCCTTGGCAACTTCTGAATTTACCTCAATCTTTTCATCACTGACACCGTCAGATTGAATGGAAACGCCAACATCTATCTTACCTCTCGAAACCTTTCCCTGAATGAACGATTTAAGCTTTTCATCGAGGTATCCGCAGCTTCTTGGAACTCTTGACGAGAATTCATAGTATCTGTGATTGACAGATTTGATCTCAACAATGATAGTTTTACCGTACACGGATTCAAGGCATCTTCCGAAGCCTGTCATGCTTTTTATCACAAAATCACCGCTTTATCCATAATATGTTTGCTGAAATAACACTTTGTCCTTAATCAGCTTTTCATATCATTATAACATATTTTCGGCTCAAAATCAAGTAGTACAGAACAAAAAAGAGCCGATTTCTCGACTCTTTTTGTAAATGTCATTTGTTAGATCAAACCGGGTGAACCTTGGAAGCTGCATCAGCATGTCCGTCAATGCCGTACTTTGCGTTTCTTCTTGCTTCAAAGAACTTAGGTGCAACCTTCGGGAACATTGCGTATGTGAGAACATCTTCTTCCTGTTCGATCCATTCTGCGCACTCTTCACGGAGTTTATCAAGCTCAGGTTCGAGGAGGTCAGCAGGACGGCAGGTAATAGCTTCTTCGCCCTTGAGGATCTTGTCCTGGAATTCCTTAGAAATAGCAACAGGAGTTTTGCCGTATTCACCCTTAACAAGGCCCTTAAATTCCTTAGTAACTGTCTTGTAGCGTTCGCCATTGATAACATTGAATACAGCCTGTGTACCAACGATCTGGGATGTAGGAGTTACAAGAGGAGGCATACCGGAATCAGCACGAACCTTAGGAACTTCCTTAAGAACTTCAACAAACTGATCTTCCTTGCCAGCCTGCTTGAGCTGTGAAAGAAGGTTGGAGAGCATTCCTCCGGGAACCTGATACATAAGAGCGTTTGTATCTGTAGCAAGCATCTTAGGATCAAGAAGTCCACTGTCGATATACTTCTTACGGAGTGTCATGAAGTAATCTCTGATCTCGTTGAGGAGAACAAGGTCAAGACCGGTATCGTACTCTGTACCCTGAAGTGCAGCAACCATAGATTCAGTTGGAGCATGGGAAGTACCGAGTGCGAGAGGTGACATACTTGTATCGATCATATCAAGTCCGTTTTCAATACCCTTTAAGAGGCACATGGAAGCAAGACCTGATGTGTAGTGTGTGTGAAGCTGTACAGGAATATCAACAGCTTCCTTAACAGCCTTAACGAGGGAAACTGTACGGTAAGGTGTAAGAAGAGCAGCCATATCCTTGATGCAGATAGAATCAGCACCCTCAGCTTCGCACTGCTTAGCATAGTTAGCATAGTATTCATCTGTGAATACATCACCAACTGTGAAAGACATTGCTACCTGAGCATGAGCGCCTTCCTTCTTAGCTGCATGAATAGCAGTCTTAAGGTTTCTGATATCGTTGAGAGCATCGAAAATTCTGATGATATCGATACCGTTTGCAACAGACTTCTGTACAAAATATTCGAGTACATCGTCAGCATAGTGACGGTAGCCGAGCATATTCTGTCCTCTGAAAAGCATCTGGAGCTTAGTGTTGGGCATCTCCTTGCGGATCGTGCGGAGTCTGTCCCAAGGATCTTCATTAAGGAAACGGATGCAAGCATCGAATGTAGCTCCGCCCCAAACCTCTGCGGAATAGAAACCTACCTTGTCCATTTTCGAAAGAATAGGAAGCATATCGCTTAAAGGCATACGGGTTGCGATAAGCGACTGGTGTGCGTCACGAAGGACGGTTTCCGTAACTTTAATCTTAGCCATAATTTATATCAACCTTTCACAAAACTTATGCAATTGTAAGGATAACATCGCCTGTCTGAACGGAATCGCCCTTCTTAGCGTTGATAGCAACGACCTTACCGCTCTTAGCAGCAGGGATATCATTTTCCATCTTCATAGCTTCGAGAACAGCAACCGGCTGACCCTCCTTAACTTCTGTACCTACAGATACCTTGATATCAAGGATAGTTCCGGGCATTGGAGCTGTTACAGGTTCGCCGCCTGCAGGAGCAGCAGGTGCAGGAGCTGCAGCAGGAGCGGGTGCAGCGGCAGGAGCAGCAACGGGTGCTGCAACAGGAGCAGCGCCGCCTGTTGTTTCTTCAACTGCTACGTCATAAGCTTTGCCATTTACAGTAATATTAAATCTTTTCATTATGTATTAACTCCATTCAATTTATTTTTGACAGAAAACTGTCGGATAAACATTCTTTCAGGAAAACAAATGATACCTTAGAAAGGCATATTGCTGTGCTTCTTAGGAAGACGCTTGTTAAGACGCTTGCCTGCCATGAGCTCGAGAACAGACTGAACCTTAACTCTTGCTTCATCGGAAGTGATAACTGCATCAACGCAGCCCTTTTCAGCAGCAGCAAAAGCAGAAGCTTCGTTCTCTGCATATTCAGCAGCGATCTTGTTTCTTTCAGCCTTAACATCAGCTGCGCCCTTGAGCTTATCGTGATAGAGGAACTCAGCAGCAGTAACGGGAGCAACAGGAGAAATAACAGCATTAGGATAAGCAAATGTCATATCAGCATTAGCTGTTCCGAGCGCTACCATCGCAGAACCGATAGCGTTGCCTGTAACAACGGAAACCTTAACTGTAGTTGCTTCAGCATATGCGTTTGCAAGCTTAGCAAGATCACGAATATTGTCGTTATTTTCAAAGCCCTCTGTATCGATAACAGTAACAACAGGGATAGAGAAAGCATCGCAGGTTCTTACGAAACGAGCAAGCTTGGAGCTGTCATCGGAAGTGAGCTTATCAGCTGTCTTATTTGTTGCGGCAATACCAACAACAGAACCACCGAGAGTTGCAAGAGCTGTGTAAGAAGCCTTACCGAACTCCTTGGAAAGTTCAATAACGCTTCCCTCGTCTGCGAGAGCCTCAGCTACATCGGAAGCCTTGCCGTCTGCAGCCTTTGCAGGAGCGGTAAATTCAAATTCAGGAGCAACTGCGAGGTTGTTTGCAGGGAGAAGAGAAAGGATATCTCTTGCGCTCTTTACAGCCGCAGCATCGTCTTTGGCAAGCACGGAAACACCGCCGAGCTTTGCAGCATCAGCACCGTTCTTGCCCTCACCTGCTGTGAGATAGATAGCGCTGTCTTCTGTAGCAACAACGAAATCGGAAGATGCAGCAATAAGAGCCGCACTGCCTACGCAAGTGCCTGCGATAACAGCGATCTGGGGAACAACGCCCGAAAGATTGTTTGTATATGCGAGGATCTCGCTGTAAGAAGCGATAGCGTCAGCGCCATCGGTAACTACAGCACCGTTGGAATCAAAAATTCCAACAACGGGAACACCATTTCTTGATGCGAGTTCATAAACCTTGCAGATCTTAGCTGCAACAGCCTTTGTAACAGCACCGTTGTTAACGCTCTTATCCTGTGAAAAAGCGTATACAGGGCTTCCGTCTACATAGCCGTATGCAGTTACAACAGCTGCATCTTCAGCCTTTACAGCGGAATTGATCTCGGTATAAACACCGTCATCGAATAAATCAGTAAGTCTTTCTTTTGCCTTTGTCGAAGCCGCTGCGTTGTTTTTGTAGTCAGCGAGCTTGGTTTTCTGGCTTTCAGTCAACATAAACGTTCCTCCGTTCAATACTTAAAATTAAACCATTATATATTATACATCATTTAAACTTGGTTGGCAAGATTAAATTCATTATATTTTCAATTTGTTCATATATTGTAACATTTTTACTGCTCATTGACAGCATTGCGAAGCGCTTTTACCTCTTCTGCGGTAAGTTCGCGCCATGTTCCGGGTTTGAGCATACCAAGTTTCACAGGACCGATAGCCGTTCTGCGAAGACGAGCGACTTCAAGTCCGACAGCTTCACACATTTTACGGATCTGGCGGTTTCTTCCCTCACGGATTATTATGCGAAGCACTACCCTGCCCTCTTCTTCGTCAAGAACTTCAACATTTGCAGGAAGTGTTTTTCTTCCGTCGATTTCAACACCTGCAGTGAGCTGTACAAGCTGATCTTCGGTTATGGACGGGCGAACCGTAACGCGGTAGGTTTTCGAGATATGGCGGCTCGGGTGCATAATATCATTTGCAAATTTACCGTCATTCGTGAAAAGCAGCATACCCTCGGAATTTCTGTCGAGTCTTCCTATCGGATAAACTCGCTCGTCAAGACCCGTAAGAAGTTCCGTAACACACTTTCTGTCGAGTTCGTCCGACATCGTTGTTACATATCCTCTCGGCTTGTTGAGCATAATGTAGTATTTTTTACGTTTCTTTTCAAGGCGGATACGCTCACCGTTTACGGTGATAACATCATTGTAAGTTGCACCGTCACCGATAGACGCAGGGTGTCCGTTGACCTTGACCTTTCCGTTGATTATAAACTCCTCGGCCTTTCGGCGTGAGCATAATCCGCTCTCGGAAATGAGCTTTTGCAGTCTTATTTTTTCCACGATTCTTCTCCTTTTTATTTAAAAAGCTTTTTAAGCATATCTATTACACTATTATACAAAGATTTTTTTACATCACCGTTTTTATAAGAACAGCTTTCATCGGCTACTATCGCACGTCTGCATAGAACATCGCCGTAAGCGCTGTACTCAACATATCCGACTTCATCGCCCTCCATAACCGGAGCATATACGAAATCGGGAATAAACACTTTCTCCGTTATATCAGGCAGCGAACCATTAACCGAGGTAAACATTGGCACTTTGGAAAGCCTGCACTTCACACTGTCAGACATTCCGCCGACAAGTCCAACACTGAATTTATCTGTAAAGTTATCAGGCTCAACACGCTTTGTGCAAGCAAAGCCTGTTTCAAACATTTTGATATGGTCATTCCAATCGTCCGAAGCGTTCAGTGTAACGGCAATAAGCTTTACACCGTCCCTTTCGGCAGCTGAAACAAGACACCGTCCCGCTTCATCGGTAAAACCCGTCTTTACTCCGATGCAATATTGATATTTCGTCAGCAAACGGTTCGTATTCGAAAGATATTTATCCGACTGAAAGCCGTCCGAAGAAAGTTTTATGCTTTTCGTTCGACAGATCTCGCTGAAACGTTCATTTTTGAGCGCTTCACGCGTTAGCAGCGCCATATCAAAAGCCGTTGAGTAATGTTTTTCATCATGAAGCCCAGACGGCGTGACAAAATTTGAGTTTTTCATGCCGATCTTAGCCGCTCTGCGGTTCATTCGCTGCGCAAAGCTTTCAAAGCTGCCGCTTATAAGAAGCGCCGCCGTGTTAGCCGCATCATTCCCCGACGGGAGCATCATTCCATAGCAAAGTTCATTCTTCGTAACGCTTTCGCCGAAGCAAAGTCCCATTGACGAACCCTCTGTCATAAGAGCCTCATCGGGAACGGCATAAACTTTGTCAAGGTCGCCACTTTCCAACGTCAGCAGCGTTGTCATTATCTTTGTCGTACTCGCCATAGGGAGTTTTTGGTTCTCATTTTTGGCAAGAATTATCGTTCCCGTTTCTGCTTCGATAAGTACAGCCGCCTTAGCGGAAAGCGAGATATTTTCTGCAGCACCCGTCTTAGATGTAAAGGCAAGCATCATTACACACGACAGCACCGCAGCAATTATTTTTTTCATAGCATACACCACCAAATTTATAATAAGCAGTACATACTATGATGAAAAAACGGGTTTTAGAAATCAAATTCCGACGAGCTGTTAGGTTTTTTATTCGTCGTTTCGGGTTCGTCATCAAGAGAAAGATTAAGTCCCTCTGTATTGATGTCGGGAGTTACGCCGAGAGGCTCATCGTCAGCCTTTTTTTTGCTGAAAAGCCCCTGCACCTTGTCAAAAAGTTCAGGAACGAGGTTAACGATAGCACCCGTAGAGGACTTGTCCTGATTGATCTGAAGAAGCTTTACATCGCCGTTTGCAACAACAATAAATGCGATTGGCTGAATTGTAACTCCGCCGCCCGTGCCGCCGCCGAAAAGCTCGCTACTTGATTTTGACGGGAGGTCTGAACCACCTGCCGCAAAGCCGTAGGAAACCTTTGAAACAGGTATTATCGTAACACCGTCAAGCTTAATCGGGTCACCGATTATAGTATCGGCATCGGAAAGCTCCTTGACCTTATCGAGTGAAGTTCTGACTAAATCTTTTACTTTATCGTCCATTATTTATATCCTTTCTGCTTGAAAATCAAGCCGTTAAGTTTTCATATTTTTTATCTGAATCGGAGCTGTTCAATGATGCGCCGAGTTCATCTATCTTCTTTTTGTTTTTCATATATCCGAAAAGCACTCCGAGCAGAAGTCCCACAGCCGTTCCAAGTCCAAGAGTAACATTTGCCGTGCAGTCGTAGCTGCTCTTACCCGACTCGAATTCACAGCCGATATCGACCGTTTTTACGAAAACTCTGAACATAAGCTTTAACAGCGCAATGCCGTTATAAACAGCCGTGCTGACTTTTCCGTAATTCACGGCAGCTTCGCAGGCATCTTCGCCGCTTATAACAAAATCGATCATAAGGTTTGTTATTTTTATGCTCTTGAAAAGCTTGGTGAAAAAAATTTTTACGGTTTCCCACAGCAGCTTGAACTGCTCAATGCGAACTTTTATCATATTGAATGTTTCGGAAAGCTTCTTTTTATCCTTTTCCGAAACAGCTGAATCAGCAGCTTCGTCAGCCGTTTGTTCAATAAAATCTTCCGCCTCACTGACTGCCTCCTTTGCATCGGCTGAAAGCTCAACGGTTTCCGCCAAACTGTTATCTTCGGGCAGTGACTTCTTTTTCTTTCGGCGTTTGCGCTTCGGCTTCTTTTCTTTAAACGGAAACACTGTAAAGCAGAGATACTTTACTTTAAAATCAAGCACTCCGCCGAGATATTTCAGCTCAACGCGTATCTTCGACTTGAATAAAAGAAAAAACAAAAGCACTATCGCCGCTATTATAATAAGTGCCGTCATAAGACTATTCCTTTGGTTCTTCCGCTTCTTCGGAAATGTCAGCTTCATTTTCCTTTATAAGAAGCTCATCGAAGCTTACCTGCGAATCTCCGTTTGGAACGGCAGGAAGATCATCGAGCGAAGAAAGCTGAAAGCTGCGCAGGAACGCCGCTGTCGTTTTATACGCGATAGGTCGTCCCGGAACATCAAGTCGTCCTGCTTCTTCGAGCAGATTTTTCTCGACAAGCGAATTCACAACGCTTGAACTGTCCGTTCCTCTTATATGCTCAACAAAGCCTTTGGTAACAGGCTGATTGTAAGCGATTATCGTAAGGACTTCCATTGCCGCAGGAGAAAGCGGAGCGGCCTTTCGTGTTTCCATTGCCGCACGGATATAGTCGATAAATTTCTCACGGGCGCAGAGCTGATAACTGTCCGAAAGCTTGATTATCATCAATGCGCTTTCGTTCTCCTCATAGCGGTCGTTGAGCATATTTATTATCTTTTCTATGGTTTCCTCTTCGATGCCCGAAGCCTGCGCGAGCCTTGATTTTTCTATCGGATCACCGCTCGCAAAAAGTATGGCTTCAACTATCGAAAGCTCTTCATTCAATCTCATTTTAAGGTCATTTCCCCTTTAATTATAGGTGGGAGTTTCGTTTTCCATCGGTTGAGACGGCTTAACATAGTCTTTGTTGAAAACTATCTCGCTGTTGTCGTCATTGAGCAAAATTCGTCCCGATTTCGTCAGTTCAAGTATCGCAAGGAATACCGCAACTCTCTCCGAACGGTCTGTCAGACCTTCAAAAAGGCTGACAGTCATACATTTTCCCGTTTTATAAAGATTTCGCAGAACATAGACGATCTTTGAAGTAACGGAAACTATCTTTTTCTTTACAATAGTGTTGAACGAATCAAGTTTTATCGGTTCTTCGGGCTTTTTCGCACCGATATTTTTATACGCCGCAAGAAGCTCCTCGGGATCGTGGATAAGCGGATAGGTATTGTCAAATTCGATGTGCATACGCTTTCGCACGGTGATATTGTTGCCGATATAGCGCTGCTGCATAAGTCCCGAAGCAAGCTTGCAAAGCGAATATTCGATAAGCCGTCCCTCCAGCTCTTTCTTCATCACTTCCGCTTCTTCCCTTGACGGCAGAAGCGAAACTGTTTTCATATACACGAGCTGTGCAGCCATTTCGAGAAATTCGCCCGCGTTCTCCATATCCTTGTCAACAGCTTTGTCGATGTATTCAAGATACTGGTCAACGAGCATTACTATCGGTATATCGTTGATATTCAGTTTATGCTTTGATATAAGGTGCAGAAGCAGGTCAAGCGGCCCTTCAAACACCTCAAGCTTAAAAGAAATGGTTTCCAAATCAGATTACCCCGATATTACTTTTTATAAACAGGTTTGCGATAATATCTACCCAGTTTGTAAGCGACCAAAGTACATTCGTTGTCACATTCTGGAGAAAAGCAAGCGGCTTGTCGAGCAAGCCTAAAAATACGACAATGAACAGCGCTCCGAAGATATAGCGCTCATATTTCATTATGCCGAAATATTTATCTTGCGGCAGAAATAGGGTCAATATTCTCGAACCGTCAAGCGGCGGAATAGGCAGCAGGTTGAACACAGCGAGTCCGATGTTAAGAACCGCGCCATATTCAAAAATATACTCAAAAACACTCAGCGCTGTACTTGAACCTTTCACAAACTCAACTATATAAAGCACACGAAAAACTATCATCGAAAGATACGCCAATATAAGGTTTGAAACGGGTCCTGCAAGTGAGGAAACAGCCATTCCGACCTTTGGATTTTTGAATTTCCGTGCATCAATGGGAACAGGCTTTGCCGCACCTACACCGACAAAAAGCATAAACAGCGCACCCCAAAGGCTTATGTGCTTTGCAGGGTTAAGGCTTATTCTGCCTTGTTTTTTTGCGGTATCGTCACCGAGCCAGTATGCGACAAGCCCGTGCGCTGATTCATGGACAGGAAATGCGACCATTAAAACAATAAGACGAACGAGGAATGACAGCAGTCTTCCCGACAAAATTGTACTCATATAAACTCTCCATACAGAATTTCAAACAACTAATCGGATTCATTATACCATATTTAATAAAAAAACACAAGTGATTTTGTTGATTTTCTGTATAAAATAAAAAACTTTGGTTTTTTCTCATTTTTTTTGAAAAAACACTTGCAATTTGATTTTACTTGTGGTATAATCTTAACGTTGACTATGTAACGACTATTAAAAAGGAGGTGTAACCCTATGGCAAAGTGCGAAATTTGCGGAAAGGGTGTTACTTTCGGTATAAAGGTTTCCCATTCTCACCGTCGTTCAAACAGAACTTGGAAGCCTAATGTTAAGCGCGTAAAGGCAATCGTAAACGGAACTCCTACACATATTTATGTATGCTCCAGATGTCTTCGTTCCAATAAGGTTACCCGTGCAGTATAATTACCGCAATTGTAATGCATGAAAAGGATGCTTTGAAAAGAAGCGTCCTTTTTATTTTATCTGAAAAAGTTTATAACAAAATCCGCCGCAGCTTTTCACTGCGGCGTTTTTCGTTTATAATGTCTTATGCTTTAACAGCCTTGTGGAATATCTTCTTGCCCTTTTTGATAACAACGGAATCATTGATAGTGATAACTGCATTCGGGTCAGTTACCTTTACATCGTCAACTGCAATACCGTTCTGCTGAACAAGTCTTCTTCCCTCGCTCTTGGACGGGCAAAGTCCTGTCTTTACAAGAAGGTCAAGGATATTGATACCGCCATCAAGTTCAGCGGCAGGGATTTCAGTTGAAGGCATATCAGCCGAAGCACCGCCGTTTGCAAAGATAGCCTTTGCAGCTGCAAGAGCCTTTTCAGCCTCTTCTTCACCGTGAACAAGTTTTGTAAGCTCATAAGCAAGGAGTTCCTTAGCCTTGTTGAGTTCAGCGCCCTGCATAGTCTTTTCCATTTCTTCAATCTGCTCGATAGGAACGAATGTGAGCATTTTAAGGCACTTGATAACGTCAGCGTCGTCAACGTTTCTCCAATACTGGAAGAAATCATACGGTGATGTCTTTTCGGGGTCGAGCCATACAGCACCGCTTACGGTCTTGCCCATTTTCTTGCCCTCACTGTTGAGGAGAAGCGTGATAGTCATTGCGTGAGCGTCCTTGCCGAGCTTTTTACGGATAAGCTCTGTGCCGCCGAGCATATTTGCCCACTGGTCATCGCCGCCGAACTGCATATTACAGCCATATTTCTGGAAAAGCATATAGAAGTCGTAGGACTGCATTATCATATAGTTGAATTCAAGGAATGTAAGTCCTCTTTCCATTCTCTGCTTGTAGCACTCGAATGTAAGCATCTTGTTTACGCTGAAGCAAGCGCCAACTTCACGCAGAACATCAACATAGTTAAGGTCAAGAAGCCAGTCGCCGTTGTTTACAACGATAGCCTTGTCCTCGGAAAAGTCGATGAATCTGCTCATCTGCTTCTTGAAACATTCAACATTGTGGTCGATAGTTTCCTTTGTCATCATCTTTCTCATATCGGTCTTGCCGGAGGGGTCGCCGATCATAGCTGTGCCGCCGCCGATGAGAACGATAGGCTTGTTGCCAGCCATCTGCAAACGCTTCATAAGGCAGAGTGCCATAAAGTGTCCAACGTGAAGACTGTCTGCTGTCGGGTCGAAACCGATATAGAAAGTAGCCTTTCCGTTGTTTATCATTTCGCTGATCTCCTTTTCATCGGTGACCTGAGCGATAAGTCCTCTTCTTACAAGTTCTTCGTATAAAGTCATTATTACTTCTCCTTAATTATATTTTATGCCATTTTACAGCATTACAACCTTTATTTTTCAATTCTGTTTTCCTTAGCAGACCTTGCATAAGTGATGAAATCAAAAGCTGATCTCACGGATATCACAACCTTTCAACACAATAAAAAAGCCCCCTTGAAAGCATAAGCTTCAAGAGGGCGAATTATCGCTGTACCACCTCAGTTTATCCGCTAAAAAGCAGACCTTTAGGGCGCTGTAACGGGCGCAGACCGCATATCCCTACTGCAGTTTCGGGACACAAGCTCCAAGACGTAATTCACGAACGAACGGCATCCTTTTTCACCGACCAAGGACTCTCTTTGACCGCTGTAAACGCTCGCTTAATGGGTTCTCTTCACAGCCTTTAATTATTTATGATGATACCATATTCCGCACTGACTTGTCAAGACTTTTTTGCAAAAAAATAATTTTGTAAAAGATTATTGACAAAGATATACTATTTATTGTATAATATATGCAGATTATTTTTGTGAGGCAATGTTAAATGAGATTTGAAGGATTTTCTACCGAAAATAAGCGAATTTCAAAGTGTATCCCAACGACCGCAGACACGGTCATAACGGATATTTTAAAGCCGCAGACCGAACGTGCGTCTATGCTCGGATTAGGGCTCAACACCGATGGGATAATCCCTGTTTTTTTCTGTGGACTTATCGGTTCACCTGCCGAAGAAAATTTGGCAGGCTATAAAAATGCACTTTTCACACTTCGTGAAGACCTTATCCGTTCTCCGAAGTTTCTGATATTTATTCCCGGTGCAATGAGCGCACCAACTGCTCAGGAAAAAGTATATTTTGATGCTGTTTCACGCGGAAACACTGATGAAGCAGTTTCCGACTTTTCCAACCTTATCAAAATCGGAAATGACAGCGCCAGAACAGATGAAGCTAAGCGTTTGTTCAAAGAAAATGCCGAAAAATATGCTCCTGTCAGCTTTGATGCTCTCTTTGAATACGGTGTAAGAACTATTACTTGGCTCAACCGCTGCACAGCTTCCGAACAGTTCGCTAAGAGCCTTGAAAATGATATCCCGACAGTCATTTTCTACGGAAGTGCAGGCGAAAAGGAAGTCGAATTCTTGCATTTTTTGTCGCAGTCTGGTTTTGACGTACTTGTTATATCGGCTTCAAAGGCTTCACTTGATGCTTTGAAATTGGGCAATACAGAAAGCCGTATGCAGATATTCGAATTTGCCGCTGACGGCGAGGAATTTTCTTTCCCCGACAGGCTTATCAAGTCTGCCAAAGCAACTATCGCATACAGTGCCGAGCAGGAGCTTAACAGCTTTATGTACAGCAACACCTCGATATTCAGAGATTTTCAGTTCTCCGATATGCAGGCACTCACACTCAAAACCACTTACGAGGAAATTGATATACTTTGGCATCAGGCGGCAAGATACCGCACAGGTTTTGATGTTATAAAAAACAAGACCGTCGTTATTCCGAACATCTTTGCAAAGATAAGCGGCGTTCGTGACGGTGATATGGACGATTACTGGGAAAACGTTAAGATGAAGCTTTCTCCCCTTTCAAGAGTTATTTACAAAGCTCCGTCCTACGATAAATTTCCGCCGTCCGTTTTCACAGCTTTCAAACCGTTTTATGACGGAACAACGATAAACATTGAAAAGCTGAAAGATTCCCCCGCAAACGCTTACCGATTTCTTTCAGACGATCTTCAGCTGCTCATTTTCCACAAGATGCAGGAAGCTATCGACAGCGGTCTGCTTATGCTCGATGAAAACGAGCTTGTTCCGCTTGTAATATATGTTGGTCTTGCACTTGAACGTGAAGTTCTGAAAATTTTGCAGAAGTTCGACTTCACTAAGGATATCCCGAAAATAGTTGTTATCGACACTATCGAGGACACATTCAGCAAGGTCGAATGTATACAGCTCCTTTTATTCAATCTTCTCGGCTTTGATATAATTGTTTACACGCCGACAGGCTATAAAAACCTCGAAACATATATCTCGCCCGAGGCTTTCACCACGTTCGGAATGAACGAATTCAAGTATAATGTCCGTATTCCAAGGTTCAAAATTCCCGACTCTATCCCTGAGCCGAAGGAAAGCGGTGGATTATTTAACAAACTTTTTAAGAAAGGACGCAAATAATTATGGGTTTACAGTTCACACCGTCATCAGAGCAGGAGGCAGCTGTACAGACAGCAGGCGTTGAAACAGCAACAGCTCAGACTGCACCAACAATTACAGCAGCTCCCGAAAATTTCTCAATGGTGGAGGTTCAGCAGAACATCAAGAATGACCTCGTCAAGAATGAAGCTGTTCAGAAACTCGTTGACTCTATCAACATCAACGATGTCAACTCCATTGTAAAGTTCGGCAACGATGCCGCAACCGAGATCTCAAAGGCTTCCGATCAGGTTCTCAATGCAATGAATATGAAGCAGATCGATGATTCGGGCGAAATGCTCACCGCTCTCGCTGCTGTTATGGAACAGTTCGATGCAAAGGAACTTACCGAAGAACCTAAAAAGGGCTTCTTCGCAAATCTCCGCAAGCAGATCGACAAGCTTCTCGAAAAATATCACACAATGGGCGAAAATGTTGACCGCATCTATGTTCAGCTCAAAGGCTACGAAAAAGAGATCGAACAGTCCAATGTTAAGCTTGAACAGATGTACAATGCAAACATCAACTACTATAAAGATCTTACCCTCTATATTATGGCAGGCGAACAGGCTTGCGTAGAGCTTGACCAGTACATCGACGAATACAAGAAGAAGCTTGAACAGAACCCTGATTCCGGTGCTGTTGCAATGGATCTCCAGAACCTTGAAAATGTCCGCGAGATCTTCCAGCAGAGAGTAATGGATCTTAAAATTGCGGAAAATGTCGCAATGCAGACTGTTCCGATGCTCAAAACAATGCAGTATTCAAACCTCAACCTTATCAGAAAGATAAATTCCGCATTCATCATCACAATGCCTGTTTTCAAGCAGTCACTTGCGCAGGCTGTAATGCTCAAGCGTCAGAAAGTTCAGGCTGATTCAATGGCAGCACTTGACGCAAAGACGAATGAACTTCTTGTCAAGAATGCTCACAACACTGTTGAGCAGTCCAAGATGATAGCAAAAATGGCTTCGGGCAGCTCGATAAAGATCGAAACCCTCGAAGAAACATGGCAGACCATTGTAAGCGGTATCGAAGAAACAAGAAAGATACAGGAAGATGCAAAGGTAAAACGTGCAGAGGATTCCAAGCGTCTTGAAGCTCTCAAACAGGATTACAAAAACAAGCTTGAAGCAACAAGACAGACATATTGATCTCGTTCAAAGAGGAAACGGCAGATTTTCATTGCCGTTTCCTTTTCTTTTTGTTAAATCTTCATATTGCATTATCTTCGGTAATAAAGTATAATATATGTATATTTCTATTTTTGGAGGAACATTATGTGCGGTTTTGTTGGCTTTACAAATACAAAAGATAATTCCAATCGCATCATCGAAGATATGATGGATAAGATACGTCACCGCGGTCCCGACTCGGGCGGCAAATATACTGACGAAGATATCGCTCTCGGTTTCCGCCGTTTGAGCATCATTGATATTACGGAATCGGGCGACCAGCCTATTTACAACGAAGACAGAAGCAAGGTCCTCCTTTTTAACGGCGAGATCTACAACTTCCGGTCCATTCGTGAAGAACTTGTTGCAAAGGGACATATTTTCACGACCAAGACCGACTCGGAAGTTCTTCTCCACGGATATGAAGAATACGGTGAAAAGCTTCTCGACAAGCTTCGCGGAATGTTCGCTTTCGTTATCTGGGATACCAAGACAAAAGAGCTCTTCGGCGCAAGAGATTTCTTCGGAATCAAGCCGCTTTACTATGCCGTAATGGGCGATACATTTATGTTTGGCTCGGAAATAAAGGCTTTTCTTGCTCACCCCGATTTCAAGAAAGAGCTTAATGAAACAGCACTTGAAAATTATCTCACTTTCCAGTACTCCCCTACTAACGAAACATTTTTCAAGAATGTTTACAAGCTTCCTGCCGCTCACTGCTTCAAGTATAAAAACGGCAAGCTTGATGTAAAGCGTTACTGGGATATCAACTTCAACGCAGATGAAAAGCCTGATATGGACGAATGGGTAGATCGTATTTCCGATACATTCAAGAACTCCGTTGAGGCACATAAAATTGCCGATGTCGAAGTCGGAAGCTTCCTTTCGAGCGGCGTAGATTCAAGCTATGTTGCTTCCGTCGCAAATGTTGATAAAACTTTCACAGTCGGTTTCGGTGAGGATGAAAAGTACAATGAAATTGGCTGGGCAAAGGAATTTTCACAGTATATCGGCAAGGAAAATATCAGCAAGGTCATCTCTCCCGAAGAATACTGGGGCAATATCAAAAGGATTCAGTACCACATGGACGAACCGCTCGCTGACCCGTCTTGCATTGCGCTTTATTTCGTCTGCAACAAGGCTTCGGAATATGTAAAGGTCGTTCTCTCGGGCGAAGGCGCAGATGAAATTTTCGGCGGCTACAATGTTTACAAAGAACCGCTCGGTTCACACGCCTACAAGTCGCTCCCTAAGTTTATCCGCCGCGGAATAGGCAATGTTGCTTCGCATCTTCCTCAGAAGAGAGGCGTAAACTTCCTCGTCCGCAACGGAAAAGATCTTGAAGAACGCTTTATTGGCAACGCTTATATGTTCACACCGAAAGACCGCAAAAAGCTTCTTAAAATAAAAACAAACGCTCCCGATCCGACCGTTATCACAGCACCTTTCTATGATAAGGTCAAGGACAAGGATCAGATAACAAAGATGCAGTATCTTGACCTCCACCTTTGGATGACGGGTGATATCCTGCTCAAAGCCGACAAAATGTCAATGGCAAACTCGCTTGAACTCCGTGTACCTTTCCTCGACAAAAAGATAATGGAGCTTGCGGAGCAGATACCGTGGAGATACAGAGTAAGCACCGAAAACACCAAGCTTGCAATGCGTCAGGCTGCACTCCGTGCAGCACCTCCGAAGACTGCGAACAAAAAGAAGCTTGGCTTCCCCGTTCCTATCAGAGTATGGCTCAAAGAAGATAAATATTACGGCATCGTAAAGGATTCATTCACCTCCCCTGCCGCTGAAAAATTCTTCAACACCGACCTGCTCGTTAAGCTTCTTGATGAGCACCGCGAGGGCAAATACGACAACAGCAGAAAGATATGGACAGTTTTCATTTTTTTACAGCTTAAGTATATTATATAAATTAAATTTATGCAAT
>UQKC01000022.1 GCA_900541495.1 uncultured Ruminococcus sp.
AACAAAATTATGCTCGAAAATCCGCATACATTTCTTATGAAGACAGGTTCTAATAATTACGCATTACGGATTACGCATTGACAAAGCGGTGCGAATATCGCGAAGCCGAACGCTATTGCAAGCTGTTGACCCGAAAGTGCTGTTGTGGAGAAAATTATCTGCATAAACGGCACATATATTGCCGCAAAAATTATGCACAACGAGGACAGCACTGCAAGTATAAGCTTCGGGTTATTGAAATACGGCACTGTGAAAATGTTCTTCGTTTCCGATTTGCACTCGAAAACGTGCGCAAGCTGGGTCATTACGAGGGTGAAAAGCGCCGCTGTTCTGGCAGTGTCAACATTGCCCGACATATAGTTCGTAAGGAAAAAACAGCCGAGTGTACACGCACCTATCAGAATCCCTCTGAACACTATTTTTGTCATAAGTCCGCCCGAAAAGAAGCTTTCGTTTGCTTTTCTCGGCGGTTTGTTCATACATTCGTGCTCGGTCGGCTCTACGCCGAGGGCGACGGCAGGAAGTCCGTCGGTCGCAAGGTTTACAAGGAGAAGCTGGGTCGGGAGAAGCACCACGGGCATTCCCATTATTATCCCGAGGAACATCGTCAGCACTTCGCCGATATTGCATGAGAGCAGGTAGCGGACGAATTTTCGGATATTCGCATAGATACCCCTGCCCTGTTCAACGGCTTTGACAAGCGTTGCGAAGTTATCATCGAGCAGGACGACATCGGCGGCTTCTTTGGTAACGTCTGTTCCCGTTATGCCCATTGCAACGCCGATAGAGGCTTCTTTTACCGCAGGAGCGTCATTAACGCCGTCGCCCGTCATAGTCACTATGTCGCCGCGGCGCTTGAAAGCACGGACGATGCGAAGCTTATCTTCGGGAGTTGCACGGGCGTAAACGGCGGCTTTTCCGATAACATCATCAAGCTCCTCATCGGACATTTTCGCAAGTTCTGCACCCGTTACAACGATATCGTCACCGCGCAGGATACCTGCTTTTTTGGCTATCGCGGCGGCGGTATTTTTGTGGTCGCCCGTTATCATCACCGTTCGGATATGCGCCTTTCGGCAAAGCTTTACGGCTTCGATAGCTTCGGGACGCGGCGGGTCGGTCATTCCTGCAAGTCCGAGGAATATCATGCCGCTTTCGCTGTCGCCGCCGTCAATGTTTTTCTCACAGAAAGCAAGCACACGAAGTGCTTCGCCCGTGAGCTTTTCGTGCTCGGCTTCAAGGCTTCGGCGAACGGACGGAGTGAGCGGTTTAACACCGTCATTCGTCATTATAAATGAACATCGAGGTAGGATAACGTCGAATGCTCCTTTGGTAAAAGCAGTCTTTCCCGAACCGCCCGAACATATCACAGTCATACAGCGTGTTTCGCTGTCAAAAGGTATCTCCTCATTTTTGCGGAAGCTGTGGTGAAGCTTTTCCGATGTGATGCCCGACTTTGCCGCCATTATAAGGAGCGCGATCTCGGTCGGGTCGCCTGCGGTGTTCCATTCCTCCTTTTTGCCGAAGGTTTTGAGCTGACCGCGTTCGCGTTGGGAGATTTGTGCCATTTGCGGCGGTGCGCTTATGTCGGCATTGTTGCAGAGGACTGCGCAGTGCATAAGCTCGGACAAAGTCTTGTCTGCGCTCGGGTTGATGTTCTTTCCGTCCTCGGTTATGCCGCCCTGAACGTTGTAGCCGCTGCCCGAGATGTCGTAAAGCTTATTTCCGCAGAAAACCTTTGTCACGGTCATTTTATTCTCGGTGACAGTTCCCGTTTTGTCCGTGCAAATTACCGATGCACAGCCGAGCGTTTCGACCGAGTGGAGCTTATGTACAAGAGCTTTCTGCGCGAGCATACGCCGAACAGCGAGTGCGAGCGCAATTGTCACCGTCGCAGGAAGTCCCTCGGGGATAGCGGCAATGGCAACGGAAATTCCCGTCATAAGCATATCGAACGGCGGCTCTCCGTGCAAGATCCCTGCGCCTGCGACAACAATGCAGACAGCCGTGCATATTATAGCAACGACTTTTCCAAGCTCGCCGAGCCTTTTCTGGAGCGGAGTTTCTTCCTCCTCAATATCGGTGAGCATACCCGAAATTTTTCCGACCTGCGCCGAAAGTCCCGTTGCTATGACCTTTGCAAGAGCCGTTCCCTTTGTTATAATAGTACCGCTGTAAACGATGTTTACCTTTCCGATAGAGTTATCGGTATCATCGGGCGAACCTGCCGACTTTGCAACGGGTGCGGATTCGCCTGTGAGGATACTTTCCTCGGCAAAAAGTCCTCGGCTTTCGAGGAGAGCCGCATCGGCAGGGATTTTGTCGCCTGCTTCAAGCGAAATAACGTCACCTGGGACGAGAACGGACGCAGGAAGTTCGGTCAGATGTCCGTCACGGTAGACTTTGGCGTTCGGGGCAGTCATATTTTTGAGCGCAATGAGAGTTTTTTCGGTCTTATACTCCTGCACGAAGCCCAGAACGGCGTTCAGAAGCACAATAACGATGATAGTCAGCGCGTCATAAACTTCTCCGAGGAATATCGACACCGCCGTTGCTATCAAGAGTATTATCACCATAACATCGCGGAACTGACCGAGAAAAATTTTTATCGGGGCGGTCTTTTTCTTGCTTGCGAGCCGATTTTCCCCGTATCGGAGAAGCCTTTCCTCCGCCGCCGATGATGAAAGACCGAGCGCCGAGCCGTTTATGCTTTTTTCTGCCATTTTTATCTCTCCTGTTTAAATATATTTTTGACTTTGGGTGGTCTGTTTAGTTCTAATTATATTCGGACAGGTCGGGAAAAATGACGATTTGGTAAGTTGGGGAAAATATTTGCTTTTTTGCAAAAGTTCTGCGAAAGTTAGCCAATATTTATATTTAAATTGTTGACTTTAGCGTTATTTTGAGATATAATATAAATTATAGCATTATGCCATAGGGAGAATGCGGTTATTTTTTTGTAAAGGAATGAGATAATGTATAAGATTGTTCGCAAGAAAGAGCTTAACCCGACTGTTACGCTCATGGACATCGAAGCACCCATGATCGCCAAAAAGGCTGAACCGGGTCAGTTTATTATCCTCAGAGTTGACGAGGAGGGCGAGCGTATCCCGCTCACAGTTGCAGATTTTGACAGAGAAAAGGGAACTGTCACAATTATTTTCCAGATCGTCGGCGCTACGACCGAAAAGCTCAACCATAAGAACGAGGGCGAGTATATCCAGGACTTCGTTGGTCCTCTCGGCGTTGCTTCACATACAGACGGACTTAAGAAAGTTGCTGTTGTCGGCGGCGGCGTAGGCTGTGCTATCGCATACCCTATCGCAAAGAAGCTTCACCACCTCGGCTGTGAAGTTCACTCTATCGTTGGTTTCAGAAATAAAGACCTCGTTATCCTTGAAGATGAGTTCAAGGCTGTTTCCGATAAGCTCTGCATGATGACAGACGACGGTTCGCACGGCGAAAAGGGCCTTGTTACACAAGCTCTCCGCAAGCTCATCGAGAGCGGCGAAAAATATGACGAAGTTATCGCTATCGGACCTCTCGTAATGATGAAGTTCGTTGTTGCCGTAACTAAGGAATTCGGCATCAAGACAGTTGTTTCCATGAACCCGATCATGATCGACGGAACGGGAATGTGCGGCGGCTGCCGTCTTACTGTCGGCGGCGAAACAAAGTTTGCCTGCGTTGACGGCCCTGACTTTGACGGTTTCCTCGTTGACTTTGACGAGGCAATGGACAGAGGCACTATGTATAAGCCGTTTGAACGCCACAAGCACGAGGAAACGTGCAATCTCTTCGCCAAGGAGGTAAAGTGATATGCCTAATATGTCACCAAAGAAAAATCCTATGCCTACACAGGATCCAAAGGAAAGAAGCTGCAACTTCAATGAAGTAGCTCTCGGATATACAAAGGAAACAGCAGTTGACGAAGCTCAGCGCTGCCTTAACTGTAAGAACAAGCCTTGCGTAAGCGGCTGTCCCGTAGGTATCTCTATCCCTGACTTTATCGCAAAGGTAGCTGTTGAAGACTTCGACGGCGCTTATGATATCATCACAAAATCAAGCTCACTCCCTGCTGTCTGCGGACGTGTTTGTCCTCAGGAAAACCAGTGCGAGGGCAAGTGCGTAAGAGGCATCAAGACTGAAGCTGTCGGCATTGGCAGACTTGAACGCTTCGTTGCCGACTGGCACAACGAGCACAGCACAGCTGCTCCCGTAAAGCCTGAGCCAAACGGTCACAAGGTAGCAGTTATCGGTGCAGGCCCTTCGGGTCTTACCTGCGCAGGCGACCTCGCTAAAATGGGCTATGACGTTACTATCTACGAAGCACTCCACCTCGCAGGCGGCGTTCTCGTTTACGGTATCCCTGAATTCAGACTCCCTAAGTCTATCGTTCAGAAAGAAGTTGACGGACTTAAGGCTCTCGGCGTTAAGGTCATCACAAATACAGTTGTCGGCAAGACAATTTCCGTTGATGAGCTCTTCGAGGACGAAGGCTTTGAAGCAGTATTCATCGGCACGGGCGCAGGTCTTCCAAGATTTATGGGGATTCCCGGCGAGAACCTCAAGGGCGTTTACTCTTCTAACGAGTTCCTCACCCGTGTAAACCTTATGAAAGCATATAAGGAAGACTCCGATACACCTATCAAGAAGAACAAGAGCGTAGCAGTAGTCGGCGGCGGCAACGTTGCAATGGACGCTGCAAGATGCGCAAAGCGTCTTGGCGCAGAGAATGTTTACATAGTTTACAGAAGAAGCGAAGCAGAAATGCCTGCCCGTAAGGAAGAAGTTGAACACGCTAAGGAAGAGGGCATCATCTTCAAGACCCTCAACAATCCTATCGAAGTTATGGGCGGCGACGACAAGTTCGTAAACGGACTCAAGTGCGTTGAAATGGAACTCGGCGAACCCGACGAGAGCGGCAGAAGAAGACCTGTCGTAAAGCCGAACTCCGAGTTTATCCTCGACGTAGACTGCGTAGTAATGTCTATCGGTACTTCACCTAACCCGCTTATCAAGAACACAACAAAGGGTATCGAAACCAACAAGCACGGCTGCTTTATCTGCAACGAAGACGGACTTACCTCCCGTGAGGGCGTATATGCAGGCGGCGACGCTGTAACAGGCGCAGCAACAGTTATCCTCGCAATGGGCGCAGGAAAGACCGCTGCAAAGGCTATGGACGAATACATCAAGGCAAAGAACTGATTTAAATTCGGGATTCGGAATGCGAAATTCGGAATTATTTGTATTCCGCATATTGGTCACATAACACTAAAATTGATGTAGGGGACGGGTTTCCCGTCCCGCGCCGCAAGGAGTTTTATACTAAACACCATTTAAAATTTGGAAAAAATCAAGCCGACAATCTTGTAGCTGTTTTAACAGTTTTATATGTGATTTCGGCACAGATTTTTCCTGTATTTTATTGGTGTTTAGAATTACAATAAACAAATGTCCCTATTTTCATTGGGTAAATCCGTTGAAAATAGGGACATTTTGTTTTTGTGACATTTTCGTGCATCGAAAATCGCTTCGCGATCGGGACGGGCAACCCGTCCCCTACAGAAAATTACAATAAAGGCGAGATTTATAATCGGGCGGATATGGAATCCGCCCCTACGGAAATTTTTTTTACAACAAATAAATGGAGCATAAATAATTACGCATTGCGCATTACGAATTACGCATTAATTTACTTCTTGTCCACCATAAGCGAGCAAACAAGGTTCGAGAATGCGAGCGGGTCTTCTATCGGCATACCCTCGATAAGAAGTGCCTCGGTGTAGAGTATCTTGCTGTAATCGGCAAGCTTTTCCTTGTTGTTTGCGTAGAGGTCTTTGAGAACACCGAAGATCGGGTGGTTCGGGTTGATCTCGAGAACTTTCTGAGCCTTTACGTTCTGATCGGTCGGCATTGCGGCAAAGGTCTTTTCCATTTCGAGTGAAATTTCGCCCTCGTTCGTGATGCAGACAGGGTGGGATTTAAGTCTTTCGGAAAGCTTTGCAGAGTTTACCTTGCCGTCAAGAGCCTTTGCGATCTCATCAAGCATATCCTTGCTTTCTTCGGAAAGCTTCTTGAATTCTTCCTTTTCCTCGGGAGTATCGAGGTCGAGGTCTGCGTCCGAAACAGACTTGAACGGCTTGTCATTATACTGCTCAAGAACCTTGAGTGCAAACTCGTCAACGCTTTCTGTGAGGTAGAGAATTTCGTAACCCTTGTCCTTGACAACTTCGGTCTGAGGAAGAGCATCAACCTTGTCCACGGTTTCGCCTGCGGCATAGTAGATATACTTCTGGTCTTCCTTCATTCTCTGAGTATATTCATCAAGCGTTACAAGCTTCTTCTCGTTGGAAGAATAGAACATCAGGAGGTCTTTGAGCAGGTCTTTGTTTGCACCGTAACCATTGTAAACGCCGAACTTTATCTGCATACCGAAGTTCTTCCAGAGCTGTTCATACTTTTCACGCTCGTTGTTGAGCATCTTTTTGAGCTCATTCTTGATAGTCTTTTCAAGCGACTTTGCGATAAGCTTCAGCTGTCTGTCGTGCTGGAGCATTTCACGGGAGATATTGAGCGAAAGATCCTGCGAATCGACAAGACCTCTTACGAAGCAGAAATGGTCGGGGATAAGGTCTTCGCACTTGTCCATAATGAGAACGCCGCTCGAATAGAGCTGAAGTCCCTTTTTGAAGTTCTTCGTGTAGAAATCCATAGGTGTGTTTGCAGGGACGTAAAGGAGCGCATCGTAGGTCGCAGTACCCTCTGTCTTAACGTGGATATGGCAGAGCGGATCGCTGTAATCGTAATATTTTTCCTTATAGAACTTGTTGTAGTCCTCGTCGGTGAGTTCGTTCTTGTTCTTGCGCCAGATAGGTGTCATGCTGTTGAGAGTTTCTTCCTCAACGGTGGTTTCGTACTCGGCAGGAACATCATCAACGCCCGTGCCCTCTTTGAGGTGGTCGTGTTCCATATCCATTTTAATAGGATAGTGGATATAGTCGGAGTATTTCTTGATGAGGGACTTTATCTTCCACTGCATGAGGAACTCGCTGTATTCTTCATCGTCGGTATCATCTTTGAGGAAGATCCTTACCTCTGTGCCGACCTTGTCCTTTTCGGCTTCTTCAATAGTATAGCCGTCAACGCCCTCGGACTCCCAAAGGTAAGCCTGATCCGAGCCGAATGCCTTTGTGAGCACCTGAACCTTCTTTGCTACCATAAATGCGGAATAGAAGCCTACGCCAAACTGACCGATGATGTCAACGTCCTCGGCGGCGTTGTTCTCATCGCTCTTGAAACCGAGCGAGCCGCTGTTTGCGATAGTACCGAGGTTGCTGTCGAGTTCTTCCTTTGTCATACCGATACCGTTATCGGAAACGGTGATGACCTTGTTGTCCTTGTCAACATCGATCTTGATGAAGAAATCGGAACGGTTCATTCCGACGCTGCTGTCGGTGAGGGATTTAAAATAGAGCTTGTCCATTGCGTCGCTCGCATTTGAGATTATCTCACGGAGGAATATCTCCTTGTGGGTGTAAATTGAATTGATCATCATATCAAGCAAACGCTTGGATTCAGCTTTGAACTGTTTTGTCTTTGCCATAATAAGTACACTTCCTCTGAAAATTAGCAATTGTGTTATTTGAGTGTTAGCACTCCTACTCTTAGAGTGCTAACACTATTATATTCCTTTGTATTGTCAAATTCAAGAGGTTAATAGAATTATTTACAATTTGTTCATATTTATATAATAAGCAAAATGGACATTCGGCATACTTTTTACAAAATCTTCGAGTAGAAGTAATACCAAACGTCCATTTTATGATACAAATTGTATATAAAGTTATATTTTATACTTATAGTTATTAAATTTTGGCAAGATCCAAGCTTTTCTCCAAAATCTTAAAGCTCGTGATAATAAGGGCAGATATCGGAATAGCCGCCGTCTATCCTGCGGAAACCTTTGGGAATAGTTCCGAGCTGCTTAAAACCAAGTCTTTCATAAAGGTGACGGGCGTGGATATTCTCCGCAACTACTGCGTTGAACTGAAGAACGCCGAAACCGTGTTCCTTGCCCTGTTTGAGCGAATCGGAAACGAGCGCTTCTCCGATATGCTCTCCCCTGCGGTTTTTGTCAACGGCATAGCTTGCGTTGCAGATATGTCCGCATCTTCCTATATTGTTCGGGTGAAGTATGTACATTCCGCAGACTGCGCCGTTATCGTCCTCGGCAACTCCGCAGTAGGTCTGCGATGCAAAAAATTCCCGTCCGCTCTCGTTCGTGAGGTCTTCCTCCTGAGGAAAAGCAACGCCGTCCCCGACAACGATGTTCCATATCCTTACCATTTCGGAGATATCATTTTCGGTATACTTTCTTACTTTCATAAGATCTGCTCCTACAATATTAATAAATAGAAAAAGCCGATAAACACAAGGCTTATCGGCTTTTTTGGCGGAGACGGCGAGATTCGAACTCGCGGGAGATTGCTCTCTAACTGATTTCGAGTCAGCCCCGTTATGACCACTTCGATACGTCTCCTAATATATAACTGCTGTGTTTAAAAATCATAAAACCTATGGTATTTAACTCACAGCTTAAATATTATAACACATTATTACTAAAAAATCAAGCCCTTTTTTAAATTTATCCATATAATTTTCTGAAAAATGTCGAATACGTATTTTTCCATTGACTTTTAATGCTATACGGTGTATAATATAAGCACGACAATTTAGGGCAAAAGCAGGGATTTTGCTCTGTTCATTCAGACTAACATTTAAGAATTGACAAAAAGAGGGTAAAAAGATTATGACAATTATTCCATTTATAGGTTACAGCCTTTATCAGATGGCGCTGATGTTCTGCTTTTGGGCATTCATCGGCTGGTGCATCGAGGTTTGCTATATGACAATTGAAACGGGCGAATATCAGAACCGCGGCTTTCTGAGTATGCCGATATGTCCTATTTACGGCTTCGGCGTTCTTATGATAGCGGTGTTCTCGCGTCCTATCGCCGACCGACCGCTTCTGCTTTTCGTTATCTCGCTCGTGCTTTGTACGGCGCTTGAACTTGCGGTCGGACTGGGCATGGAGAAGCTGTTTAACACGCGCTGGTGGGACTATTCGCACGAAAAATTCAACTACCGCGGCTATATCTGCCCGAAGGTTTCGATACTTTGGGGACTTGGCTGTGTGCTTGTTATAAAGGTCGTTCAGCCGCTCGTCGAAACGGTCGTGAACCACATACCGTTTAAGGTCGGCATCATTTTTATCGCAATTATGGCTGTGCTTATCGCGATAGACCTTACCGCTTCGCTCTGCGCAGTTGCTAACCTTAACAAGCGTCTTAAACAGATCGATGATATCTCCGCACTTATGCTCAAAGGCTCGATAAAGATAGGCGAAAAGCTCGCTAACGAAACGAATGAAATTCTTGATAAGTATGAAAAGCTGCTCGCTATCCGTGACCGTCAGACGGAACGTTTCCTCCGAGCATTTCCGAATATCCACTCGGTAACGCACTCCGAATCAATGGAGGCGTTGAAGCAGAAGTATTACTCAAACCGATTTGCGAAAAAGCTTGAAATAAAGCTGAAAAAACAGCTTGCCGTTCTGAAAAGAAAGGGCAAAAAAAAGCCGCAGGAAACTGCCGAAGAAGCTCCTGCCGCGCCTGCGATGCTGCCCGAACCCGAGATATCGGAAAATGTTCAGCCCGAAACCGAAAACGAGTCCGAGCTTGAACCTGCTCCGATAGGAAAATAATACTAAACAAATGCCGCATAAAGCCGTCAAAAACGCGTTTTGTGCGGTTTTTTTGCGGCAAAAATAACGCTTTTGGAGTTTTTTTACCGATAATTTCGCCAAAATCAGAAATATATGTTGCGTATTCCTCTAAAATGTGTTATACTATTATAGTTAGTGCAAAAATATAAACCAAAGGTCACCTCTAAAAACCACCGGCTAAAGCCTTAGCACCTCATCTGCTTGCAGATTTTACGTCATCTTGCACATAAATTTCTTGACATACGGCATGTATGCAAATTCTTGCTTTGCAATAATTGCGAAATTTCTATACAATCTGACGAAAAATCTGACTGCGCATCTGAGGCACTATGGTTTTTAGATGCGACCTAAATTTGTTTTGAACAGAGGTCGGAACAATGCTGCAGAACAAACCTAAAAATAAACAACCGAATCCGGCAGCGGTCATTTCGATAAGCTTCTTGGCAATAATCATTATCGGAACACTGCTGCTAATGATGCCGTTCTCGTCTGCATCGCACCGCTTCACAGATCCGCTCACCGCGCTTTTCACGGCGACATCTGCGACCTGCGTTACGGGACTTGTCGTTGTTGACACGGGCAGCTACTGGAGCGTTTTCGGGCAGATAATCATTCTGCTAATGATACAGATAGGCGGCTTGGGACTGGTGACTTTTACGTCATTTTTCAACTTCCTTATCCGAAAAAAGCCTGAGCTTCACACCATTCAGGTCGCGTCCGAGTCGGTCAACACGAGCGGATTTTACGATGTAAAATATATGGTAAGGTATGTTCTTGCGATATCGTTTATATGCGAGATGATCGGCGCACTGATACTTTCGGTATCTTATATTCCGAAGTTCGGCGCAAAGGGAATTTACATCGCCGTTTATCTCTCAATAGCTGCTTTCTGCAATGCAGGCTTTGACATAATGGGAATGGTCGCAGAGCCTTTTTCGAGCGTTACAACGCTTTCACACGACCCTATAACGGTCATAGTAATACCGATACTCATTATCGCAGGCGGCCTGGGATTCCTCGTATGGACAAATCTCATCGAATTCCGCAAGAAGAAAAAGCTTGAATTCCAATCGAAGCTTGTGCTTATCTCGACCGCGATCCTTGTCGGCTCAGGTATGCTTGCAACGCTTATCACCGAATGGAACAACCCTCGCACTTTGGGCGGCGAAAGCTTCCTTTACAAGCTTGGAAACAGCTTTTTCCAGTCGGCAACGCTCCGCACGGCAGGCTTCAACTCGATAGATATTGAGGGAATGTCCCCGATGATGAAAGTATTCTCGATACTGTTTATGTTCATCGGCGCTGCTCCCGGTTCAACGGGCGGCGGAATAAAGCTCACGACAATGGCTATCATCATTATGACGATACTGAGCGTACTTTCGGGCAAAACGGACACTATCGCAATGGGAAGAAAGATCGAACACGAGGTCGTTTACAAGGCACTCACGGTCGCAATGATATTCGCTTTCCTTATAATAGTATCCTCGCTTGCGGTATACAACCTCAACCCGAACGTATCGGGACTTGACGCTGCGTATGAGGTCACCTCCGCGATTTCGACATCAGGACTTTCAACGGGCGTTACGGCAAAATGCAATGTCATTTCAAAGGTCATACTTATTATAATAATGTTCATCGGAAGAGTAGGTCCTGTTTCGCTCGCACTGAGCATTTCGATGAATACTAAGCGCGGCGGCAAGAACGAAATATGCCCTGTCGGAAAGGTTATGGTGGGTTGATGTATAAATTTGAACCGCTGCAAAAGGGCATCGATATCTGCGTTTCGCCCGAGCATAAATTCGGAACGGACGCTTTCCTGCTTGCGGATTTTTCCTCACCCCGTCACAAAGACAAGGTCTGCGACCTCGGCACGGGCTGCGGCATAATCCCACTTTTGCTGAAGATAAAATTTGAACCCGAGCTTATTTACGGCGTTGATATTCAGGAGCAGGCTATCGACCAGTTCCGCACAACAATTGAAAAAAACAAGCTTGACGGTTTAGTTCCCGTCCCGGGCGACCTGAAATCGCTCGGGGACAAAGTTCCGAAAGGGACATTCGATGTTGTGACCTGCAATCCGCCGTACAAGGCTGCGAACGCAGGCATCGAGAGCCTTGGCGAAGCACAGCGCATCGCTCGGCACGAGATATTATGCAATATCGATGATGTTTGCAGGACTGCGGCAGGTCTGCTGAAATTCGGCGGAAAGCTTTGTATCTGCAACCGTCCCGAACGCCTTGCGGACGTTATTTCCGCGATGAAAGCGAACAGGATCGAGCCAAAAACGCTCCGCTTTGTGGCGAAAGACCACTGCTGTTCGCCGTGGCTGTTCCTTATTGAGGGAAAACTCGGCGGAAAGCCGTTCATGAAAGTTCTCCCGACGCTTGCTGTCAAGGACGGCGAGGGATTCTCCGAGGAGCTGCTCGGAATTTACGGTGGAGATAAGGACGGATATTGACGGGCTTCGGCGTAAAACGGGATGTGTGACCCGTCCCCCTACAGTGTAAATTATGTAATGAAATATAATCATAAAAAAGGAGATATATATGCTTTTACTTGAAGAATTAAAGGTAGAGCTTGAAGGCTACCGCAACGAAATGAAAGACCTTTACAAAATTCTCGATATCGACAAGGCTAAGGCTGAAATTGCCACGCTTCAGGAAGAATCGGGCAAGGACGGCTTCTGGGACGATCTTGAAAATTCGCAGAAAGTTATGCAGAAGATCAAGCACGATGAAGCTACTATCGACAGCTACAACAAGCTCAACGCAAAGCTTGAAGATACCATTACAATGATCGAGCTTACACTTGAAGAGGGCGCGCAGGAAGATGACGATGTCGTTTTCGAGATCAAGTCCGATGCCAACCATTTCAAGAAAGAACTTGAAGCAATGAAGCTTTCAACGCTTCTCACGGGTGAATACGACAGCAAGAACGCTATCCTCACTTTCCACGCAGGCGCAGGCGGAACAGAAGCTCAGGACTGGGCATCGATGCTTTTCAGAATGTACAATATGTGGGCTGAGAGCCACGGCTTCAAGGTAACTACCCTTGACTACCTCGACGGTGATGAAGCAGGACTCAAATCCGCATCTATCCTCATCGAGGGACTTAACGCTTACGGCTTCACAAAGTCCGAATCGGGCGTTCACAGACTTGTCCGCGTTTCGCCGTTCGATTCATCGGGAAGAAGACACACCTCTTTCGCTTCGCTCGAAGTTATGCCTGAAATGAGCGAGGCTGACACTAACATCGAGATCCGCCCCGAAGACCTCGAAATTGACTTCTACCGTGCATCGGGCGCAGGCGGACAGAAGGTAAACAAGACCTCCTCCGCAGTTCGTCTTACACATATCCCGACGGGCATCGTTGTTTCCTGCCAGACTCAGCGAAGCCAGTATCAGAACAAGGACTATGCTATGAAAATGCTTATGTCCAAGCTCGTTGAAATTAAGGAAAGAGAACACCTTGAAAAGATCGAAGACATCAAGGGCGTTCAGAAAGAGATCGCTTGGGGCGCACAGATACGTTCTTATGTATTTATGCCTTACACCCTCGCGAAAGACCACCGCACAGGCTATGAGAACGGCAACATTCAGGCTGTAATGGACGGCGACATTGACGGCTTCATCAATGCTTACCTCACTGAGCTTTCCCACGGCAACATTCAGAAGTGATGCAAAGGCTTCTCGGACTGATGCGCAAGGCTGTGAACGGCTTTGAAATGCTCTCGGACGGCGACCGTATCGCCGTGGGCGTTTCGGGCGGCAAGGACAGCCTTGCTTTGCTTTACGGACTTGCAAGAATGCGTGATTTCATCGGCGTTGACTACGATGTAACGGCTATAACTGTTGACCCGAACTTCGGCGGAAAGCGCGGTGACTATTCCGCAATTTCGGAACTCTGCGAACAGCTTGGCGTTCGGTACGAAATTATCCAAACGCAGATCGGCGAGATAGTTTTCGATGTGCGCAAAGAGCCGAACCCGTGCAGCCTTTGCTCACGAATGAGGAGAGGTGCGCTGCTCGGCGCGGTCAGGGACTTGGGCTGCAACAAGCTTGCGCTCGGTCACAACAAGGACGATGCGATAGAAACTTTTATGATGAACCTCACCCTCGAGGGCAGATTGGGCTGCTTTCCGCCCGTTTGCGAGCTTGATGACGGTGATATAACTATTATCCGTCCGCTTGTGCTTGCCGAGGAAAAGGAGATCCGCTCCGCCGCCGCAAAAGCCAGGCTCCCCATTCACAAGAGCGCCTGCCCTGCTGACGGAAAGACCGCCCGCGAGGACACCAAGCGGCTCATTGCAGAGCTTGACCGCTCATCAAAGGGCACAAAGGAGCGTATCTTCGGCGCTTTGATGCGTTCAAAGCTGGACGGCTGGCACGAAGTTAGTTGACAAATTGCAAGCTTTACAGTAGATTTTCTGCGTACATTTTGTTGATTTGAACGAAACCACTTGTAATATATTGACAATATAACCGATTTGGTATAGAATTAATATATATTTTCATATAAAAATTCAAAGGATAGGAGAAGAAGAAAGATGAAAATTTCTAAAATAATTTCCGGTATCGCAGCCGGAGTTTTTGCAGCATTCTGCATGACCTTTACAGCTTTCGCTGAACCGCAGGACTTTGAACCTTCCGTTACAAGAGCAGTTCAGACAAACGGCACTTGGGCTCAGTCCATTACATATTCCAACGCTGAGATCAACCCTCTCGGCATCGGTCCTGATTCGGTCTTTGAAGTTCAGTACGAGCTTGATGGTGAAGAATCACTCCCCGATCAGTATCAGGTAGAGCTTATCTTCCAGAACTACACAGCCGATCCGCAGATCTGGGCGCAGGTAGTTCCTTATGAATATGACAACACACACGCACTTTTCGACTACGATTCAATGGTACTTGCTTACGGAAGTGATGATTTTTCGAACGTAAACAATATCTGCATCGGCGACCGCGGCGTTAAGATGACCGTTACTTATGTAAAGATCACAAACTACGATCCGCCTGTAAAGGAAACCGTAACGGAAACCGAGACTGCGGCTGAAACGGAAGCAGAGATCACCGAAGCTGAAACCGACGCTCCTGTTGAGACCACAGCAGCTGAAACAACAGCAGCAAGCAGCGGAAATAATGTTGTTCTTATCATTATCATCATCGCAGCAGTTGTTGTAGTTGCAGCAGTTGTTGTAGTTATCATCGTAACAAAGAAGAACAAGAAGAGATTCTATTAATAAGCAATAATATCTGAGCCGCACATCATCAAACCGAACAATGATGTGCGGCTTTTTTTATAAAAACGATAAAATTTTTCTGTAACGCAGTCGGAAGCGATACTAAGGAAACGCTGATTAATACGTTTTTGCCATTTTTCAAAATATTTATGTCAAATTGACATTAAAGGCGCAAACTCGTACATTTCTCAAAATGGCAAAACGAACGCTTCGCTTTAATCAGCTTTTTCCTAATAACTATCCTGCATCGGCAATAATTTTCCTAAGAATGGTCACCCGTTCTTTTTTTATGAGTGCTTTCTTAATAAAAAAGCCAAAATTAAAAGTTTTTTGAATGTCAATTTCATAAATTCATCAAAAAAAGCACGTTTAAAAGGATTTTTGTGTATTATTTGATATAAAACGCAGGAATTAATTATAAATCTTGCAAAAATCCTTGACAAGTGCTTTTTTATGTGATAGAATAATAACATCGCAGAAAAACGATTGTATTTTCAGGGAAGACAATCGTATAAAATAAACCGATCCGCCGCCATTGTATCGGGGATCAGAATTAAGGAGAACGCTTATGGATAATTACAGAAATCAGGAGCCGTTCCAGAAGGACGGCTTGTACGATCCGAGATTTGAACACGAAAACTGCGGCATCGGCGCTGTCGTAAATATGAGCGGCAAGGCTGACTACACCGTTGTTGACAATGCGCTCAAGATTGTTGAAACGCTCGAACACCGCGCAGGTAAGGACGCAGAGGGCAAAACAGGTGACGGCGTCGGTATCCTCCTCCAGATCAGCCACTCTTTCTTCAAAAAGGCTGCAAAGGAAGCAGGCATCGAGATCGGCGGCGAGCGTGAATACGGTATCGGTATGTTCTTCTTCCCCCAGTCCGAAGATCAGTGCCGCTTCGCAATGGCTGACTTTGAAAAAACACTTATCGCTGAAAATCTTGAATTTCTCGGCTGGAGAAAAGTCCCCGTGAACCCCGATGTTCTCGGCACAAAGGCTCTCGAAAGTATGCCGAACATCTATCAGGCATTCATCAAGAAGCCTGACGACTGCGCAAAGGGCATTGACTTCGACAGAAAGCTTTACATAGCAAGAATGGTATTTGAAAAGCAGAACAAGGACACCTACGTTTGCTCCTGCTCGAGCCGTACTATTGTATATAAAGGTATGTTCCTCGTTAACCAGCTCCGTAAATTTTACCTCGACCTTGACGGCGAAGAATATGTTTCCGCTATCGGCATCGTTCACTCACGTTTCAGCACGAACACGAACCCGAGCTGGCAGCGTTCACACCCGAACCGCCTTATCGTTCACAACGGCGAGATCAACACTATCACGGGCAACGTTGACAAGATGCTCAGCCGTGAATCCGTTCTCGTCAGCGACCTTATCGGCGACAGAATGAAAGACATCGTCCCCGTTCTCGATGTAAGAGGTTCGGACTCCGCACGTCTTGACAACACTCTCGAATTTATGACAATGGCAGGCGTTGATCTTCCGCTCGCTGTTATGATGCTCATTCCTGAGCCTTGGCAGTACAGCAAGACTATCAGCCGTGAAAAACGCGCATTCTATCAGTATTATGCAACGATGATGGAACCTTGGGACGGTCCTGCATCTATCATCTTCTCTGACGGTGATGTTCTCGGTGCTGTCCTCGACAGAAACGGTCTGCGTCCGTCACGTTACTATATCACGGACAACGGCACTGACAAGTACCTTATCCTCTCCTCCGAAGTCGGCGCACTCGATATCCCTGCCGATGTTATCGTTAAAAAGGAAAGACTTCACCCGGGCAAGATGCTCCTTGTCGATACTGTCAAGGGCGAGCTTGTTGAGGACGATAAGCTCAAAGAATACTACAGCAAGCGTCACCCATACGGTGAGTGGCTCGACCACAATCTCCACCCGCTTTCCGAATTCTATATCCCGAACAAGAAGCCTGCGCGTTACTCGGGCGAAGAGCTTGAAAGACTTCAGCATGCTTTCGGCTATACTTATGAATCTATCCGCAGCACGATGATACCAATGGCTCTCACAGGCGCAGAGCCTACCGCTGCAATGGGCGCAGATACTCCTGTACCTCCGCTTTCCAACACTAACCCACCGCTCTTTGACTACTTCAAGCAGCTCTTTGCACAGGTAACAAACCCTCCGATAGACGCTATCAGAGAATCCGTTATCACCGATACTACGGTTTACCTCGGCGCATCGGGCAACATTCTCAAAGACGACGAAAAGAACTGCCTTGTTCTTCAGATAAGAAACCCCGTTCTTACGAATCTTGACCTGCTCAAAATTCGTACATCGAATATCGAGAGCCTTAAAACCGCCGATATCTCGATGCTTTACAATAAGAAGACTTCAACTCTCCGCGAAGCTATCGAGAACCTTTACCGTCAGGCTGACAAGGCTCATGAGGACGGCGCAACTATCCTTATCCTCACCGACCGCGGCGTTGACAAGGATAACCTTGCTATCCCGTCGCTCCTTGCTGTTGCGGCTCTTGAAACCTACCTTGTAAAGACGAGAAAGAACACAGCTATATCGCTTATCATCGAAACAGCAGAGCCTACCGAGGTTCACCACTTCGCAACTCTCCTCGGCTTCGGCGCAAGTGCAGTTAACCCTTACCTTGCAATGGATACGCTCTATGAGCTTACTTCCGACAGAACTATCGACAAGGAATACACCGAGGCTCTCAACGCTTATGTTAAGGCTATCGTTGACGGCATCGTTAAAATTTCTTCCAAAATGGGTATCTCCACTATCCAGTCCTATCAGGGTTCAAAGATCTTTGAAGCACTCGGCATAAGCAAGAGCGTCTGCGAGGAATTCTTCCCCGATACTGTCAGCAGAATCGGCGGTATCGACCTTGACGACATCAGCGCAAGAAGCCTTGCTCTCCACGATGCTGCATTCGACCCGCGTGACCTCACGGTAAACGAAGCTATCGAAAGCATCGGCAACCACAAGTCACGCAGCGGCAAGGAAGAACACCTTTACAATCCGCTCACGATACATCTTCTCCAGCAGTCCACATGGACGGGCGATTACAAGCTATATAAAAAGTATTCTGAGGCTCTCAACGCCGAGGACAAGAACCTCACGCTCAGAAGCACTCTTGACTTCAACTTCCCCGAGGACGGCGGAATACCGCTTGACGAAGTAGAAAGCGCAGCAAGCATCATGCACCGCTTCAAGACGGGCGCAATGTCCTACGGTTCTATCTCGCAGGAAGCACACGAATGTATGGCTATCGCCATGAACCGCATCGGCGGCAAGTCGAACAGCGGTGAGGGAGGCGAAGACCTCGAAAGGATCATCACAGCAGGCACGGACGAGGACAAATGCTCCGCTATCAAGCAGGTAGCATCGGGACGTTTCGGCGTAACTTCAAAGTATCTCACCTCCGCTAAGGAGATACAGATCAAAATGGCTCAGGGTGCAAAGCCGGGCGAGGGCGGACATCTTCCCGCAAAGAAAGTTTATCCTTGGATAGCAAAGACACGTCACTCGACACCGGGTGTTGCCCTTATCTCACCTCCTCCGCACCACGATATCTACTCTATCGAAGACCTTGCACAGCTTATATACGACCTCAAAAACGCAAACACTGACGCAAGAATTTCCGTTAAGCTCGTTTCCGAAGTCGGCGTAGGCACTATCGCAGCAGGCGTTGCAAAGGCAGGCGCAGGAGTTATCCTTATCTCGGGTTATGACGGCGGTACGGGTGCTGCTCCCGGCAGCTCCATTCACAACGCAGGTCTTCCTTGGGAACTCGGACTTGCAGAAACACACAAGACACTTATCATGAACGGACTCCGTTCAAGAGTTGTCATTGAAACGGACGGCAAGATGATGACGGGACGTGATGTTGTCATTGCCGCAATGCTCGGCGCAGAGGAATACGGCTTCGCAACAGCTCCGCTGGTAACAATGGGCTGCGTAATGATGAGAGTCTGCAACCTTGACACCTGCCCCGTAGGCGTTGCAACACAGAACCCCGAACTCCGCAAGCGTTTCAAGGGCAAACCCGAATATATCGTAAACTTTATGACCTTTATCGCAGAGGAAATGCGTGAATATATGGCAAAACTCGGAATCCGCACAGTAGATGAGCTTATCGGACGTTCCGACCTCCTCCGCAAGAAGGATTTTGCTCCCGACAGCAAGGCTGCAAAGATCGATATGAGCGCTATTCTCGAAAATCCGTTCACACACGGCGAGAGCAACCTCCACTTCGACCCTGCAAATGCATTTGATTTCGAGCTTGACAAGACTATCGATGAAACAAAGATACTCCCCGAGATGATGCTCGCGCTCGAAACCCAAAAACCTAAGAAGATCGAACTCAACGTAAACAATCTCAACAGAACCCTCGGAACTATCTTCGGTTCGGAGATCACAAAGCGTTATTACAACACTCTTGATGAAGATACTTACGTTATCAACTGCCACGGCGCAGGCGGTCAGAGCTTCGGCGCATTTATCCCCAAGGGACTTACAATTACCCTTGAGGGCGACAGCAACGACTACTTCGGCAAGGGACTTTCGGGCGGTAAGCTTGTACTTTTCCAGCCCAAGAATTCCAAGCTCAGATCGGACGAGAACATCATCGTCGGCAACGTTGCACTCTTCGGCGCAACAAGCGGCAAGGCGTTCATCTCGGGCGTTGCAGGCGAGCGTTTCTGCGTAAGAAACTCGGGTGCGACTGTCGTTGTTGAGGGTGTCGGCGACCACGGCTGCGAATATATGACGGGCGGCGTTGCGGTTATCCTCGGCGGCACAGGCAAGAACTTTGCCGCAGGTATGAGCGGCGGTATCGCTTATGTTCTCGATGAAAACTTCGACCTTTATACAAAGCTCAACAAGTCGCTCGTTGACTTCACAAAGGTGAGCGACCCCGACGATGTTGCACAGCTCCGCAAGCTCATCGAAGAACACACAGCTGCTACAAACTCCGTTCGCGGCAGAGAGATACTCGATCACTTTGACGAGTTCCTCCCTAAGTTCAAAAAGGTAATTCCTCATGACTATGCGAAGATGATGAACAGCATCAGGAAGTTTGAGGCTCAGGGACAGAGCAGCGAAGAAGCTCGTATCTCCGCTTTCCATGAGAATATGAAGTAATTTCGGGGAGGTAATGTAAAATGGGTAAATCAACAGGATTTCTTGAATTTGAAAGATGCGAAAACAAGTGTGAAAAACCGCTTGAAAGAATAAAAAACTATCGTGAGTTCCATACTCCTATGGATATGGAGGCTCGCAAAAAGCAGGCAGCAAGATGTATGGACTGCGGCGTTCCGTTCTGTCAGTACGGCAAGCCGCTCCAGGACGGTATGGTTTCGGGCTGTCCGCTCAACAACCTCTGCCCAGAATGGAACGACCTCGTTTACCACGGTGATATGGCAAGCGCAGCAGAAAGACTGCTTCTGACGAACAGCTTCCCCGAATTCACTTCGAGGGTATGCCCTGCGCTCTGCGAAAAAGCCTGCACCTGCGGACTTAACGGCAGCCCTGTTACCGTAAAGGACAACGAATACGCTGTTATCGAATATGCTTTTGAACACGATATCATCAAGCCGAAAGCTCCCTCTGTCCGCACGGACAAGAAGATCGCAGTTATCGGCTCCGGCCCTGCAGGTCTTGCAGCCGCACAGCGCCTTAACAGAAGAGGTCACAGTGTAACTGTTTATGAGCGTGAGGATCGCCCCGGCGGACTGCTTATGTACGGTATCCCGAATATGAAGCTTGAAAAGAGCGTTATCGACAGACGTATCAAGCTTATGGAAGCTGAAGGCGTAAAGTTCAAGCTCGGTGTGAATGTCGGCGTTGACGTTACCGCGGAAGAACTCAAGCAGAAATACGATGCAGTTATCCTCTGCTGCGGCTCAGGCAATCCGCGTGATATCAACGTCCACGGACGTGATGCAAAGGGCATTTACTTCGCAGTGGATTTCCTCAAAGCTACAACAAAGAGCCTTATCAGCTCGAACCTTTCGGACGGTTATTACATCAGCGCAAAGTATAAGAACGTTGTTGTTATCGGCGGCGGCGACACGGGCAATGACTGCGTCGCAACATCTATCCGCCACGGCTGCAAGTCGGTAGTTCAGCTCGAAATGATGCCAAAGCTCCCCGACGAACGTGCTGCAAACAACCCATGGCCCGAGTGGCCGAGAGTCTGCAAGACGGACTACGGTCAGGAAGAAGCTATCGCAGTATTCGGTCACGACCCAAGAATCTATCAGACAACAGTAAAGCAGTTCCTCAAAGATGACGAGGGTCACGTTCGCGCTATCGAAACGATAAAGCTTGCCCCCGTCAAGAACGAAGAAACGGGCAGAACAACAATGGAGCAGGTAAGCGGCAGCGAGCAGGTAATCCCTGCCGACCTCGTTCTCATCGCAGCAGGCTTTCTCGGCACTGAGAAGTATATCACCGATGATTTCGGCGTAAAGCTCACCGCAAGAACTAACGTTGAAACCGCTTCGCCGAACGACTACAAGACCAGCGTTGACAAGGTATTCACCGCAGGCGATATGCACCGCGGTCAGTCCCTCGTTGTATGGGCTATCCGTGAGGGCAGAGAAGCCGCACGTCAGGTAGATGAAGCACTTATGGGATACACGACGCTGAGATAAATTCGTGTTATAAACATTTTAATTTGTCTTTTTGAAGGCTAAAAAATGGGACTGTTACGGCTTTGTACTGTAACAGTCCCGATTTTTTTATTCACCCATAAACATAATAGTGGAAAGTCCCTTTGCCTGCTCCGCTGTCGGCAGCTTCAGAACACCCATATCAAGCAGATGTTCCATTATCCTTGTCTGGAGCGACCATGCCACCGATTTGTTCATGCATTTTATCAACTCGTGCATATGCTTCGGCTGACCGATAAGCTCGGCTTTTTCGACCTCGGCTGTGTATTGACGTGCCAGTTCCGTAATTTCCTCGGAGGCGTTCGGGATATAGTCCAGCCATTTCTTTTCACTGTCACAGATGATAAGTTCACACTGATAGCTGTCCGATTTTTTCAAAAGATAGCCTTTTTCGAGCAGACGTGCGTAGCTTTCGGCGTTTGACGGCATTTCGGGGAGCTGACCCTTCAGCCAAAAATACATTTTGTCATAATCTTCCGTAAGATTGTCACGCCAGCGCTTGCTTCTGCCCGTCCAGTTGTGATCGAGCTGCCAGCTTTTCCACCATATTCCGTCGGAAAAATTGCATCTTCCCATATCTCCGCAGTACCAATATTTATTCGGTTCGGTATTGCCTTAATATAGTGCGGAGTTTTTCAAAAAGGTTGGTGGATTTATAATAATATTTTTTGTTTTGGTTGTCAATAAGTGCATATTATTTACTATTGATCCGACAAAATATGGAATTAATGATCTATCTTTATATTTTCAAGCAGTAAAAAAATAAATCCTGTTTATGACAGCTTGGAAGAACCGATAATTACACTTCAATTGTCATTATAACATCAAAAAATGCAAACTTTAGTCTATTTTATATAAAATTTGTTATTAGTTGTTGCAACATAACATAAAAAGTGATATACTATTATTAGGTAATTATGCATTTTTATAAAAGGAAGTCAAAAATGATAGACAGCAATTTCTCCAATACACCTTTGCCCGAGAGAACGCCTGAACACGGCGTGAAAAAGAGCAGAGGACTTAATGTTCGGCTTATTGCGGCGATATTGTTCGCTGTGATATTCGTGCTGGTAGTTATGCTTTTCTCAAAGGTCGCGAAGCTTCAGTCAAGCGTTGACGAGCTCTCAAAGCGGCTCGGCGAAAGCGAAGATTACATAGCTGCGATGAACACAAACGTTGACGAATATCCCGAAGCTGACGGCAATATGCTTTATCACGATGATATTTACGGCGATTTTTCCGCCGAACCGCTCGAAGGTGTTCCGCTCAACACGCTTGACTGGGAAAACCTTGAACTCGGCGAGGACAACCGCTATACATATTATGAAAACGGCGAGGCTGTTTCAAAGACGGGCATTGACGTTTCCTATCACCAGGGCGACATTGACTGGGAAAAGGTCGCTGCGGACGGCATCGACTTTGCGATGATACGCATCGGCTACCGCGGCTATGAAAAGGGCGTTATGCATCGTGACGAGCTTTCCGAAAGCTATATCAGCGGTGCGCAGGCGGCAGGAATTGACGTTGGTGTTTACTTCTACTCGCAGGCTGTCAGTGAAGCCGAGGCGCGCGAAGAGGCAGTCTATGTCTGCGAGCTCATAAAGGACAGCGAGATAAAATACCCCGTTGTTTTCGACTGGGAACTGCCCGATGACAGCGAAGCACGAACACTCGGAACTACCACCGAAACGCTCAACAAATGCGCAGCGGCTTTTTGCCAAGAGATAACCGACCGCGGTTACACGGCGATGCTTTACAGCAACCTCAAAATGGCGCTGACGAAATACGATATGCAGACCCTCAGCGCGTATGATTTCTGGTACGTTGAATACAAGAACGGTCACAATCCGCCGAGCTATCCATACGAGCTTCAGATGTGGCAGTATGCAAGCGACGGCAGAGTGGACGGCGTTGACGGTTATGTTGATATGAACATAAGCTTCGTCGATTATGCCGCTGAATACAGCAAGCATCAGAACGCAGATTTTGAATAAAAAGGAGTAATTTTTATGCTTACAACAATTTCTTCCGATATATTAAAGGTAACGATAGACACATTCGGCGCAGAGCTTCATTCCGTCAAGGACTGCAATGACACGGAGTATCTCTGGCAGGCTGATGAAAAGGTCTGGAAGCGTCACGCTCCCGTGCTTTTTCCGTTTATATGCAACACAGCTTCAAAAAAATACACCGTTGACAGAAAGGAATATGCTCTTTCCAACCACGGCTTCGCCCGTGACAGCGAATTTGAGCTTCTCTATGCAAAGGAAAGCTCCGCTGAATTCTACCTCGGCTACAGCGACGAAACGCTCAAAATTTACCCTTACAAATTCGGACTTTACGCAAATTACACCCTTGAAGGCAATGCTCTCAAGGTAACATACACTGCCGAAAACAAGGACGACAAACCGATGTATTTCTTCCTCGGCGGACACCCTGCATTTCGCTGTCCCGTCGGTGATGATGAGAACTTCACCGATTACTATGTTGAATTCGAGAAAAACGAAAACATCGCGCGCAATGAAAATGATGTCGTTCTTGACAATGCAAACAAGGTTTCACTCGAACACGACCTCTTCAAAAACGATGTTTTCATGAAAAACAAGCCGAACTCCTCATGGGTGGCTCTTGCAAGCAAGACTCACGATTACAAGGTAACGCTCTCTTATGATAAAAACGGCTGTATCGCAGTTTGGTCGTCTTGGTTCGAGGACAAGGAAAAGACAAACGCGGCTGAATTCGTTTGCCTTGAACCGTGGTCAAGCGTCCCCGTTTACGAGAGCGGCGTGACCGAGCTTACCGAAATGCCTGACGCAAAGAAGCTTATGCCGAATGAAAAATACGCGTTCACATTTACAGTCCGAATCGGATAAACGGCGAAAGGAGTTAAGACATGGCAGATATCATCGCAAACGTTGACTGCAAATACGACGTTTCGGTTTCAACAGGAAATAAGGAGGCGTTCATTTTCGTCACCCCTCCGTCGGGAACGGGAAAAGGCGTGACCGTTGACGGCATCAAATCCGCATTGAAAGCGAGCAATGTTGTTTTCGGTCTGCGTGAGGACGTTATAAAAATGATCGCAGACGACCAGAAATATTCGCAGAAGCTCTGCGTTGCCGTTGCACAGCTCCCGATAGACGGCGTGAGCGGCTCAATTACATATAAATACGATAAAAAGGCCGAAGCCGCACCTACCGAGAACGAGCGCGGCTTCGTTGACTATAAAGACCTTGGACTTATCCGCGTTATCCGCACGGACGATGTTATCGCCGATATAACTCTTCCGACCGAGGGCGAACCGGGGGTTGATGTGCGCGGAGGAAAAATTGCGCAGTACCCCGGTAAAAAGGCACAGTTCACGCTTGGCCCGAACACAAAGATAACCGAGGACGGACAGCACGTTGTTGCGGCTGTTGACGGTCAGCTCGTTTTCAAGAACAACGCTTTCGCTGTCGATACCACTGTGGTGATAAACGGCGACGTTGACTCTTCCGTCGGAAATATCAGCTTCATCGGCGATGTTATCATAAAGGGAAACGTCTGCGAGGGTTTTAAGGTTTCATCAAATACGAACATCACCGTTTCGGGCGAAGTAAACGGCGCAACGCTCGAAGCAGGCGGAAATATCACGATAAAGCAGGGCTGCGTTTTTGCAAAAATAACCTGCCACGGAAATGTCAGCGCACTTTTCTGCGAGCGAAGCAGCATCAACTGCGATGGCAACATCTCGGCGCAGAACTACGTTATCTGCGATATCTACTGCGCAGGCGAGCTTACCACAAAGGCAAGCAACGGAAGCCTTATCGGCGGAAAATACACTATCCTCAACTCGCTCGAAGCTTCAAATATCGGCTCAAAAACCTACACGCCGACCGATATAACGCTCGGTGACAATGCTATTCTCGCCGACGAAAAAACGCAGCTTGAAATGAAGATAGCTGCCGCACAGAAGAAAATAGAAGACCTCACGATGATAGTAAATTTCCTCAACGAAAAGAAAAAGGAGCTTCACAAGCTTCCCGATGACAAGGAAGAGATGCTCGCGACTGCGGTAAGACAACGCGTTCTTTCCAATGTTGAGATAAGGACGAATCAGAAGCGAATCGACGAGATAAACATTTACCTCAGCACAAAGCAGCAGCTTTGGGTCCGCTGCAAGGGTTACATTTATCCGGGCACGAGAATTACTATCAACGACAATATTTTCAAAGCCGACACGGAATATGCGCACAGTATGGTTTCGATAGGCGCAGACGGCGAAATAGCGGCAACACCATTTTAAATGCGGAATTCGGAATTATTTTTGTTCCGCATATTTGTCACGGAACACCTGTATTCCGTACGGGCGGATTTTATATCCGCCCGTTTTTAGGCAAAATTTCTGTAGGGGACGGGTCGTCCGTCCCGAATCGCGAAGCAATTTTCTGTGTACGAAAATGTCACAAAAGCAAAATGTCCCTATTTTCAACGGGTTTATCCGATGAAAATAAGGACATTTGTTTATTGTGAAATACCTTGAGGTAATTTGCGTAACAGAAATAACTCCGAATTCGTCAGAAAACGCCTTGCGGCGCGGGACGGGCGACCCGTCCCCTACAGTATTTTTGTGGGATAAAACGACAATGTTGTAACGGGCGGATATAGAATCCGCCCCTACGATTTTACGGTAACTTGCGGAACAAAAACAATTACGCATTAAATTAATTCCGCATTCCGAATTCCTAATTCCGAATTTTATTTTATCGTGTCTACCTTGAGCATATTTGTCTTGCCTGCAACGCCGAGGGGGATACCTGCGGTGATAACGACAATGTCGTTTTCTTCAACAAGTCCATGTCCCTTTGCGGCATCGATAGCGGCGCTGAAAAGTTCATCTGTGCTGCTCTTCTCGTCCATTTTTACGGGAACTACGCCCCAGCTGAGGCTCATCTGACGGTGAACGGTGTCATCGGGTGTACAGCCGATTATCATACAGGTTGGGCGGTACTTCGATATGTTCTTTGCGGTCGAACCCGACTTTGTTACTGTGATAACAGCCTTTGCGCCGAGGTCGTGTGCTGTTGTAACTGCGGCATGAGCGATAGCGTTCGTGCTGTCGATGCCCTTCTGCATCGGGCGCTTGGAAAGACGTGCGATGTAGTTGATATCCTTTTCTGTTGTTTCGGCGATGAGAGCCATTGTCTTTACTGCTTCAACGGGGTGCTTGCCTGCGGCAGTTTCGCCCGAGAGCATAATTGCGGAAGTGCCGTCATAGATAGCGTTCGCAACGTCGGTTATCTCGGCTCTTGTAGGACGGAGGTTGGTTATCATCGATTCAAGCATCTGAGTTGCGGTGATGACCTGCTTGCCGCTCATATAGCCCTTTTCGATGATCTCTTTCTGGATAGCAGGTATCTGCTCGAAAGGAATTTCAACGCCCATATCTCCTCTTGCGACCATGATGCCGTCGGAAACGTCGATGATCTCATCAATGTTGTTCACGCCGTCCATATTTTCGATCTTGGAGATAATTCTCGGAGTTGTCCAGCCGAGACTCTTGGTGAACTTTTTAAGGTAATTTATATCTGCGGAAGAGCGGACGAACGAAGCCGCGATGAAGTCGAAGCCCATTTTTGCGCCGAATTCAAGGTCGTTCATATCGCGCTCGGAAAGATACGGCATAGAAAGCTCAACGCCGGGGACGTTGATGCCCTTGTTGTTGGAAAGTGTTCCGCCGTGAACTACTGTGCAGACGATATCAGTGTCGGTTATCTTTTCTGCTCTGAGTTCAACTGCGCCGTCATTTATAAGGATAGTTGTGCCAACGCTTACGTCCTTAGGCAGATTTTTGAAGTTGATGTAAGCCTTTTTTGCGGTACATTCGCACTCGATAGTTGTGAGTGTAATGGTATCGCCATCGGCAACATCGACAGGCTTGTTATCGACAAACTGTCCGAGTCTTATTTCAGGGCCTTTTGTATCGAGCATTGTGGCAATGGGCAGACCGAGTTCGTTTCTCAGGCGAGTTACCTGCTCAAAGCGGTGCTTGTGTATCTCATAATCGCCGTGCGAAAAGTTGAAACGTGCAACGTCCATGCCCGAGAGCATCATTTCACGCAAAATGTTGTCATCGTCCGTAGCAGGACCGATCGTGCAGACTATCTTTGTTTTTCTCATAAACTGACCATACTTGGATTAAGTATGTGTCCTCCTCTCATAACAGCAAAAAGCCTTGATACTGATCTTTGACCAACCTATAGACATATCTTCGGCTATAGAACGATCAGAGATCAATATTGAAAATTCATCGGAAAAAGTGTTACAGAAAATTTAAAACTTTTCCCAGTATATATTATAACCGATTTATTCATAAAAATCAATACAAAAATTACACATTTTTGAAAAAAAGCAAAAATTTTTAAGAATACGTTTTCTGTAAACCTTTACTGTACGAAAGCAGAAAAAATACCCCGAAAAACCACGAAAATACTGTCGTTTTGGATATGGAAACCAAAAATGAGGTATGATATAATTAAATATAGAAGTTCCCTATAGTTTGTTATAATCAATTATAGCATAATACCGCATTTTTTTAATATATCGGAGGTTAATTTTATGTTTAATATAGCTGTCGCACAGTCGGGCGGTCCAACAGCCGCTATAAATTCCTCGCTTTCGGGCGTTTTCTCGGGCGCATCGTCCTGCCGCGATATTGACGGCATCTACGGCTCGATAAACGGCATCGAGGGCGCGATAAACGGCAATTTCATCGACCTGACGAAGATACTCACCTCGGAATATGACATTGACCTCCTCAAAAAGACACCGTCTACTATCCTCGGCTCGTGCCGTTACAAGCTCAAAGACTATAAAGATGACAGCTCCGACTACGAAAAGATAGCCGAAAATTTCCGCAGTCACGATATAAAAGCGTTCTTCTACATCGGCGGCAACGACTCAATGGACACTGTTATGAAGCTTGACGCTTATTTTAAGGAAACGGGGATCGACATAAAGGTTATCGGCGTTCCTAAGACTATTGACAACGATGTAATGAACACCGACCACACTCCGGGATTCGGTTCTGCCGCAAAGTACGTTGCGGCGACCTTGCAGGAAATTATCCGCGACAGCCGAGTTTATTCTATCCCGTCTGTTACGATAGTTGAAATTATGGGAAGAGATGCAGGCTGGCTCACAGCTTCATCGTGTGTGCTCCGTGCAAACGGCGAACCTGCTCCGCACCTTATCTATCTTCCCGAAGCGCCGTTCTCGACCGATAAATTTCTTGCCGATGTAAAGGAAGCGCAGACGCGTTACAAAGCTGTTATCGTTGCAGTTTCCGAGGGTATTCGATGTGAAAACCGCCAGACGGGATTCTCGTCCGAGCTTACGGACGCATTCGGTCACAAGTTCCTCTCGGGCGTGGGAAAGTACCTTGAAAACATCACCGCCGCAAATGTCGGCTGCAAAGTCCGCTCTATCGAGCTCAACGTTATGCAGAGATGTTCCTCGCACATCGCTTCGCTCACCGATATAAACGAGGCCGCACAGATAGGCAGCGCCGCAGTTGAAGCCGCAATGAACGGCGAGAGCGGCAAGATGATGGTCTTCCACAGAATAAGCAACAATCCATACCGCGTTGAGATACTTTCGTCCGATATAAATGGCATCGCAAACAAGGAAAAGAAGTTCCCGACCGAGTGGATATCCAAGGACGGAAACAACGTCACAACAGACGCGCTCAACTACTTCCTGCCGCTCATTCAGGGCGAAGTTCACCCCGAATACAGAAACGGTATTCCCGTTCATTTCAGACTGGACCAGTGATTTAATGCGGAATTATGAATTCGGAATTATTTTGTTCCGTCAAAATTTGCTGAATGCTGAAATTATGTAAGGATCGGGCTTCCCGTCCCACGCCGCAAGACGTTTATGCAATAAACGAGCAGACCTGTTTTCAATGTAAAACCTTTGAAAACAGGTCTGCTTTTTTGTTATTATTCGTGGCTTTTTCGCACATTGAAAATCGCTGGCACAATTCGGGGCGGATAACCCGTCCCCTGCGTTTTTATAATAAGAACCTGTCTTCATAAGCATATGCACACGTCTTTTCGGCAAATTTTGCTGCATACTGCGTTAAAAATCCTTGCCGTGCGGCAGCACGCCTGCGGATTTTTGCCTTGTCTGCAACAAAATTATGCTCGAAAATCCGCATACATTTCTTATGAAGACAGGTTCTAAAAACTATGCGGAGGTTTTATTTTAAAAAGGGGAAATATAATGAAAAATCACAGCAAAAAAGCCGCAGCGGCAGTTGTTCTTGCAGCTGTCCTTGTCACAGGCTGCTCTTCAAGCGGCACGAAGAACTATGACAAGCTTCTCGACAAGGATTCACCTGCCGAAATAACTATCTGGCACTACTATACCGGTATTCAGCAGACGCAGTTTGACGAAATGGTGCTGGAATTCAACAACACGGTCGGTATTGAAAAGGGCATAGTCGTTGAGGCGCTTTCCAAAAACTCCGTAAGAGAGCTTTCCAACAGCGTTGTTGCCTCGGTGAACGGCGATGCAGGCGCAGAAAAGCTCCCGAATATCTTCGGAACTTATGCCGAAACGGCATATATCGTTGACGAAAAAGGACAGCTTGCCGATCTTTCTCCGTATTTCACCGATGAAGAGCTGAGCGAATATGTTGATGCATACATAGACGAGGGAAGGATTACTCAAAAGGACGTTCTGAAGATTTTCCCCGTTGCAAAAAGCACGGAAATAATGATTATAAACGTTACCGACTGGCAGAAATTTGCCGATGCGGAGAACGTTTCCTACGATGATCTCTCCACTTGGGAGGGCGTTGCCAAAGTAGCGGAAAAATACTATAACTACACAGACGCGCTCACACCTGATATTCCGAACGACGGAAAAGCTTTCTTCGGTCGTGATTCCATTGCAAATTATATGGTAATAGGTGCAAAGCAGCTCGGTCACGAGTTCGCAAAGGTAGGAGATGACGGAAAAGTTACTGTTGAAGCTGACAAGGAAACCCTCCGCAGACTTTGGGACAACTACTATGTCCCTTATGTAAAGGGTTATTATGCCGCAAAGAGCCGTTTCCGCAGCGATGATATGAAAACGGGCGCAATAATCTCAATGGTATGCTCGAACTCGGCGGCTTCCTACTGCCCCGATGAAGTGACTGTCAACGATGATACAACATATCCCATCGATGTCACCGTTCTGAACGTTCCGAACTTTGAAGTCAGCGACCCATGCATTGTTCAGCAGGGCGCAGGAATGGCTGTTACAAAGTCGGACGAAAAGACCGAATATGCCTGCTCGGTATTCCTCAAATGGTTCACCGATGAGCAGAGAAATATCGAATTCGCCGTAAATTCGGGATATCTTCCCGTTAAAAAGAGCGCGAACGATATCGACAAGATACTTTCCTACAACAGCGATATAAGCGAAAAAATGAAAGACACGTTTGAAACTGCGATCGGTGAGATAAACAGCTATTCACTCTATACAGCTCCACCGTATGAGGATTCGGCAGATGTCCGTCAGTATATCGAAAGTACGGTCACCGATACCGCCGAAAGCGCCTGCACAGAGGCTTGGGACAGAATAAACGCAGGCGAAGCTTATGACGATGTTACTGCGGAATATACAGGCGATGAAGCGTTTGAAAAATGGTATACAGACTTTGAAAACGGTCTTAGCGCCATCACAGGGGATTGATATGTATGCATAAAAACAAAGCCTTATCAAGGGATAAACGTGTGAAAGAGCGTCCGCTGATCTCGAAGATAATGATGTCGATGATACTGCTCGGACTGCTCGAGGTAACGATATTCGGGATAAGAATGCTCGCGAGCGGAGAGCTTAGCTATATAAGAAAATACTGCTATAATTTTCTCACGGAAAAGACTGAGAACCGCGCGAGCTATGTTGAAAACACGCTCACGCAGAAGACCTCGCTCGTTTATGAAGCGGCATTGAAGATAAACGATATCACGGAAAGCTATCTCGATGAGAACGGGCTTTCGCCCGATGCTCTTAAAACCGATAAAAATGTCAATAAGGAAATATCGGCGCGCTCGGCTGAAACGCTTATCTCGCTCATAAGGCGCGATATGGTGAATGATGCGTTCATTATCCTTGATACGGGCGAGCTTTACAGCAGTGACAAGGGTGAAGTCCGCGCAGGCATTTACCTCCGCGATACCGATGTTTATACGAACAGCACCGACGACTACAAGGATATCTACCTTGAAATGGGCAGCTCCGAGCTTGCGTATTCGCTCGGAACGCCGCTCGATTTCGAGTGGTCGCCGCATCTGACGATAGACGCAGACAATGATTACAGCTTCTATACAGTGCCGATGGAAACCTATTCGACAAATTCGCGGCAGCCGATATATAACCTTGGCTACTGGAGCGGTTTGTCGAAGATATCGCTTTCGGCAAGCAAGAGCCTTAAATATACGCTTCCGCTCGTCACCTCGGACGGCGAGGTATACGGCGTTATCGGCATAGGACTTATCGAGAAATATCTCCTCACGAATATGCCTGCGAACGACTTTTTCAGCACTTCCGCCTGCTATATGATAGGAAAGGATATCGAGGGCGATGGCGTTTATGAGCCGATAATCCATTCGGGCGCGATTTACAACCGACTTGTCACTTCGCAAACCGTCTTTGACGAAAATGCCGAATCAAACAATAACGTTTACCGCTTCAATATTGACGGAAAAAGTTATTCGCTCGGCGCGATACACAGAATGACGCTCTACAACTCCGGTTCACCGTATATAAATCAGCACTGGGCGCTCGTTTCGGCGGCAAGCACTTCAAGCGTTATGAGCATTTACGACTTCCTTATGAAAGTCTTCATTGTTTCCGTTATCATAACGATCGCCTGCTGTATCCTCTTCTCTGTTTACACGGGCAAGAGGATAAGCGACCCTGTTGCGAAGATGATAACGGCCCTCGACAACGCGCAGAACGATATGGATTCCGTTCTCACGTTCGGTCAGACGGGAATTTCCGAAATAGACAAGCTTGCGCTCTCAATAATCCGTTTGCAGGTCAATGCGAACGAGTATGCTTCGCGAATTTCAAAGATAATCACCCTCACCGACAGCAGTATCGGTATCTTTATGATCCATTTGAACGATCATACCGTTTATGTCAGCGAGAGCCTTACCGATATCCTCGGTTTTGATGATATTCCGCACAAGGACATTGTTATTTCGGAGGAGAAATTCCAAGAACAGCTCAGATGGATCGACAAAGAGCAGAAAGCCCTTGATCCTGACTTTAACACCGATTCGCCCGAAGCAATGAAAAATCTTAAATCAGGCAAAAGCATCGAGATAAGAAGCGAAAGGGACGGCGTGGAAACTTGGTTCAGGTTCACGATATCCGTTCTCAACGATGATATTATCGGTCTTGTTCAGGATATAACCGAGAGCGTCACCGAGAAAAAGCAGATCGCACAGCATAAGGACGATGAATACACAGAAAAGCTCGTCAAGGCGAACAAGGCGCTCCGTGATGCATATTCCAACGCCAAGAGAGCCGATAACGCAAAGACGGACTTCCTTTCAAGAATGAGCCACGATATCCGAACCCCGATGAACGCTATCATCGGTATGACCGTTATCGCGAACTCGCACATTGACGATAAGGAAAAGGTCGAGGACTGCCTTGACAAAATTTCCGTTTCGGGCAACTATCTGCTTTCGATAATAAACGATGTCCTCGATATGAGCAAGATAGAATCGGGAAAATTCACCCTCAACGAAGAAAATATCAACCTCTGCAAAATGCTTGACGGCTTTATGGAGATCGTTAAGACAGCGGCAAAGGAAAAACATCACACGCTCACGCTCAATAAACACGATATCGTACACGAAAATATTATCGGCGACAGCCTGCGTTTGCAGCAGATGTTTGTAAATATCGTCAGCAACTCGATAAAATACACCAACGACGGCGGAAATATCACCATAGACGTTACCGAAAAAGCGGTTGGAAACAAGAATGTCGGCTGCTATGAGTTCGTTTTCAGAGATAACGGCATAGGAATGTCGGAAGAATTCCTGAAAAACATCTTCGAGCCGTTTGAGCGTGCCGAGGACGAACGCGTCGGCAAACAGCAGGGTACAGGTCTTGGAATGGCAATAACCTATAACCTCGTCAAGATGATGAACGGCGAGATACACGTTGACAGTAAGCTAGGCGAGGGCTCAGTGTTCACTGTTACTATCTTCTTTAAAATAGGAAGTGATGCAGAGGAGCAGGTTTCGACCTCTTCCTATAACGGAGTAAAGGAACTCCAAAGCGCAGATTACAGCGGCGAAAGAATACTCCTCGTTGATGATAACGAGCTCAACCTCGAGATCGCGGAAGAGCTTCTCGAAATGACAGGACTCACCATAGATGAAGCCATGAATGGACTTGAAGCGGTTGAAAAGTTCAGAAACTCCGAGCAGGGCTTCTATAAACTTGTATTTATGGATATACAGATGCCCGTGATGAACGGCTATGAAGCCGCAGAAACGATAAGAAAGCTTGACCGTCCCGACGCAAAGACCGTCCCAATAATCGCAATGACGGCAGACGCATTTGCAGAAGACGTAAAGAAAGCGCATAATGCAGGAATGAACGAGCATATCGCAAAACCGCTCGATATAGGTAAGCTTGCGGCAGTTTTGAAAGAATGGCTGCCGAAGGAAAAGTAAAAGTTGAATCGCACAAAAAAGCAAAGTTCAGGTCAAGCCTTTGAAAAGGTTTAACCTAAACTTTGCTTTTTTTGCGTCGCTTCGCTTTATTTTACTTTGTAAAAGTTCTTACAATGCCTATTACAAACAGCACTATGACCATTATGGGGAGGACGTAGGTCATATAGCCTTTCATAAACTTCTGCATTTTCAGGCCCTTGCCCTCGTTGGCTTCGCTTTGGTAATTATCCCAGCCCCAGCCTTTTTTCGAGGTACAGAAAAGTATTATCACGAGTGAGCCTAACGGGAGGATAAGGTTGCTGACGATGAAGTCTTCGAGGTCCATTATCGATGAACCCTCGCCCATTGGCTGTATTCCGCTGAGAATATTGAATCCGAGGCAGCAGGGGAGTGAAAGCACGAAAAGAAGTATGCCGTTTATAAGGCAGGCTTTTTTTCTGCCCCAGCCGAAGAGGTCTACCGTGCAGGCGATTATCTCCTCAAACACTGCGAGGACGGTTGAAAGTGCTGCGAACGACATAAATACGAAGAAAAGGCTTCCCCAAAGTCTGCCGAGGGGGATATTATTGAAGATGTTCGGCAGGGTGATGAAGATAAGGCTCGGGCCGCTGTCAACGTCAACGCCATAGGCAAAGCAGGCGGGGAAGATGATGAGTCCCGATGATATCGCAACGACTGTATCGAGGATAGCAACGTTTATCGATTCGCTGAGGAGTGACTGCTCCTTGCCGATATAGCTTCCGAAGATAGCCATTGCGCCGATGCCGAGGCTGAGTGTGAAGAACGCCTGATTCATTGCGTTTACGACAATGCTGCCTATGCCGACATTCTTTACTTCTTCAAAGTTTGGTTTAAGGTAGAACGCAAGTCCCGCCTTGCCGCCCTCCATAAAGAAGCTGTTTATCGCGAGTATTACCATTATCGCAAGCAGGGCGAGCATCATAACCTTTGTAACGCGCTCAAGTCCGTTTTGCAGACCGATAGAGCATACGAGCATTGCTGCGACGATAACGACAGCAAGATAGAATACCATTACTGGCGCGTTGGAGAGCATCGTACTGAAATGCTCCGCAACGCCTGCGGAATCGAGTCCCGTCAGCTTTCCGCTCGCAGTTGATACGAAATAGCGCACCATCCAGCCTGCAACGGTCGTATAGAACATCATCAGCATATAAGCGCCGATCATTGCGACCTTGCCGTGGATATGCCAGACCGAGCCTTTCGGTTCAAGCTCCCGGTACATTTTTACGGGGCTTTTCTGTGCCGCTCTGCCTATGGAAAATTCCATTGTAAGTACGGGTATGCCGAGTATTGCGAGGAATATAAGATAGATGATCACGAAAACACCGCCGCCGTTTTCACCGACAACGTAGGGAAACTTCCACACGTTTCCTATTCCGATTGCGCAGCCTGCACTTAAAAGAATAAATCCAAGTCGGCTGCCGAGTTTTTCCCTGTTCATTGAATTTTGACCTCCGAAATATTTTTGGCTTATGAAAAAATTTTCAAAACGCCCTCTTTTTCAGCTTTGAAAATTTATTCGGCACTTTTTGTCTGTATTCGGACAGACTAAATGATATGATACTATCTATTCGCTTTTATGTCAAGTTTATGTCAAGCAAACGGTGCAAAATTCGGCCTTTTCCCGATAAAACAGCGATGTATTTGGGCAAAAAAACGAGTGCTGATTTAAACGGGTGAAACATTTTGCAGTGCATTTGATACTAAGGAAACGCTGATTAATACGTTTTTGCCATTTTTCAAAATGGCAAAACG
>UQKC01000023.1 GCA_900541495.1 uncultured Ruminococcus sp.
ATAAGAAATGTATGCGGATTTTCGAGCATACATTTCTTATGAAGACAGGTTCTAATTTTGTGCAGCTTTTTCAAAATACTGACCTATGTCAATTCGCATCATAGAATACGCGGTAGTTCTTCTCCGAATGTGAGTAAACGCTCATTACCAAGCCGATGCTGATGAACATACTTATCATCGAAGTGCCGCCCTGGCTGATGAACGGGAGCGGAACGCCGATAACGGGCATTACAACGAGCACCATTCCTATATTGAGTATGCAGTGGACGAATATCATCGCGAAAACGCCGATGCAGATGTTTCTTCCAAGCTCGTCCTTGGCGATAGTTCCGTCTGCGACAATTTTAAGGCAGACATAAGCCATCACCGCAACTAGGGCAATACAGCCGATAAAGCCGAAGCACTGACCCACGAATGTGAAGATGAAGTCGTTCTGAACATACGGCACGGGGACATATTCGTCAGCGTGAAGTCCCTTTCCGAAGAGCTGACCCGAGCCGAGCGCTAGCCTGCCCCAATACTGCTGATAGAAAATATCGGCATACTGCGGGTCATTTATAGGGTCTTCCTGAAAAAGCACAAGGAAACGGTTCTTCTGATGCGGCTGCATTATCTTTTCCCATATAAACCAAATTCCGAACGGCGCGGCGATAAGAACGGGCAGGATATATTTCCACGAGATACCTGCGGCAAATATCATAAACGCGAATATCATAAGGAAAACAATAGCCGTTCCGTCATCGCCCTGCAAAATAACAAGCAGAACGGGTATTGCGCCGTGAACGCAGAGCAGCACCACATTCAGAAAGTGGTTGATGTTGTCCTTTACCTTGTCGAGATGCACGGCAAAGGTCATTATGAACGCAATTTTGAGGAACTCGGACGGCTGCATCGTCGTAAAACCAATATCTATCCAGGCTCGGTCGTCAACGCCTTCGTGCGGCTGATAACCGAGCGAGGTGAACGTCAGCATCGTCAGACCCAGACACAGCGGAGCATACAAAAACCACAGCTTTGTGAACCAATGGTAGTCCAGCCCCGACATTATCAGTGCTATCGCAGCACCCATACAGGAGGCGATGAACTGTATCTTATACATACTTGTTTCCTTTGAAGTAACACCGTTCGTGACGAGCGTGTACATCATCAGCACGGAAAGCGCCGCCAGACCGCATACCGCGATAAACAAGCCCTTGTCCAGCTTGCGGAAATATCTCACCACAGCGCCGAATATCGTCTTTATCATAATAAAATTCCTTTATTTTGTCATTAAAAGCGGCACAAGGCTTTGTGCCGCACTTATTCTATTATATTATACAACAGAATTTACGGCTTTTCAATAGGTAATTCACAAAACCTGAAATTTTAACTTGACCTCAATAACTTTTCCTTCACCCGAACGACAGCTTTACATAATATATATCAAAGGAGATGAGATAATGAAAACATATTTCTTGGGCGGAAGCTCGCCGAGCGGATTTTCACCTGCATTCGGGGATGTTATTTCCGACACTGACAGCTTCACCTACATAATCAAGGGCGGACCCGGCACGGGAAAATCCTCGCTTATGAAAAAGCTTCTTGCCGAATTTGCCGATGATGAAAACGAGCTGTATCTTTGCTCGTCCGACCCCGATTCAGCCGATATGGTCGTGCTGAAAAAGCAGAAAGTGAACTTTATCGACGGAACTGCTCCGCACGTCTGCGATCCCGAATACCCCGGCGCGGTGCAGGAGATAGTCAATATGGGCGACTGCTGGGACGGTGACAAACTCCGTGCCTGCAAAGATGAACTTATCGCTGCCGACAGCGAATACAGGCAGTTCCACGCGCGCTGCCGAAAATGCCTTGCCGCGGCTGCAGCAGTTCTTGCCGATACGAGAGCTATCTCGGACAGCGCACTTAACCTGCCGAAGCTTGACGGTTTTATAAAGCGGCTCGCTAAGAAAATTCTTCCTGCGAAAAGTGTCGGTGAGGGCAAACTTGTCTGCCGCAGGATATCCGCTGTCACGCCGAAAGGCTACCTCACGCTTATCCCCGAGGGCGACACGATATATCTGCTCGGTGATGATTTTTACAGCGGTTCGGAGTATTTTCTGCGCAGCTTTGCTTCTCTCGCCGTAAAAAAAGGCTTGACCGCCGAGGTGAGCGTCTGCACTGTACACGCCGATGAATTCTTCGAGCATCTTCGCATACCCGAGCTTTCGATCTCGTTTATTTCCTCGAACCCGATAAACAGGACCGCGCCTGCCGAGAAAATTTTCGTCAATTTTGATCGTTTTTACGATAAGCAGATGCTTTTCGTGCGGAAAAATCGTCTGAAATTCAACAAGGCGGCGGCAAATGACCTCGTTGACGAAGCTGTTACTGCGCTGAAAAATGCCAAGGCTGCACATGATGAACTGGAAAAATTCTATATCGATGCGGTCGATTTTTCAAAATCAGAAAAAATTTACAAAACGCTTTGCAAAAAGATAAAGATAAGGAATAATTGAAGCACCTGCGCAAATGATAAGAGAAACGCCGAAATTTCGGCAAAAAAGAAAAGGGAATGTGAAAATGGAAATTCTGAAAATAATCATAACATCTGCCGTTTCGCTGCTCGTGCTGTTTCTGCTGACAAAACTCATGGGCAGCAAGCAGGTGTCACAGCTGAATATGTTCGACTATATCGTCGGCATTTCCATAGGCTCTATCGCCGCGGAAATGGCGACAGAGCTTGATACGCCGATAAATTCGCTAACTGCAATGATAGTCTACGGTCTTATCGCGGCGGCGGTGTCGCTGATCTCGCAGAAATCTGTCGGAGCGCGTAAAGTTCTGACGGGGAAGCCGCTTATCCTGCTCAACAACGGAAAATTCAACCGTGAGAATATGAAAAAAACGCGTATGGACCTGAACGACTTCCTTATGCAGTGCCGCTCGCAGGGATATTTTGACATAAGCCAAATACAGACGGCTGTAATGGAGTTCAACGGCAGTCTGAGTATTCTTCCCATGGCAGCAAACCGCCCCATCACGCCGCAGGATATGAGTCTTTCCCCCCAGCAGGAGTATATGACGACCGCGATCATTCAGGACGGCGTTATAATTGAGGACAACCTCAAGCACACGGGCAACAATTATATTTGGCTCAAAAAGCAGCTCTCGGAGCAGGGTCATAAAGCTCCCGAGGACGTTTTTCTCGCCGTTTGCGACAGCAATAATAAGCTGACGATATATGAGAGCGAAAATTGACCACTTTATAATGCGCAATTTTGCTACACTAAAAAGGTACTGTCACAAAAATATGGCAGTACCTTTTTACTTTACACAAACAGTTATCTTTTAGGCTGTGCTTTTATTCATAAATTATTCCCCTTATTCAAACACCCAAGTCGGCAGCCATTCGAGCCAATGCACATATTCCCTATCCGCCGCCGTTCCCGAGATAACGGGAAAAAACATTACAAACAGCGCAAGCGAAGCACACAAAAGCACACTGCCGCTTCGCATCGGCTTTTTCATTTGCATAAGGCTTGAACATATCATCGGGCAGAAAAGCGTTATACAAACGAAATACTGGTAGATGAACACCGTTCTGTGAATGAACAGCCACGGCATAAGCATTGACAAAAATGCAATTACAAGCACCCTTGACGTTTTGCTTTTTTTCACTCGCCAAAGGTAAAAATTATGCACGAACGCTGCCGAACCGACCAAGAGTATCAGCGGATTTCCAAAAGTAGCGACCGTGCTTACACTATCTTCCGCGGCAGCTCTGCAAGAATCAAGAAGCGACTGTTTGTCGATGAGCCATTCGTACCACTCGGACGAATACGGGTGAGAAGCCTTTGCCCCCGAATGATAGGAAAACATAGCCGCAGAGTTGGAAACGGCGTGTTCGATAAAGCTTTTGTCGGTATAAACTTCGCTGAACTGAATATACGAAAGGCTGTAAACTGCGGCAGGAATAATTATGAACGATAAAATGCACACCGCAAAAAGCCTTGAAAGCATCGGGATATTTTTCTTCACTCCGCCGTTTTCCGCACATTTTTTAAATACATCTGCGAAGAAAATAACTGCTATCCCGACCGCCGCGTAAACACCCGTCCACTTTGTCGAAACGGCAAGAGCCGTCGATACTCCGCAGAGGAACAGCCACACATACTGCTTTGCCGGCGCTTTCTCCCTCGTGAAGCAATACATAAAAAAGAACATCATCAGTATGAAAAGCGCCGCGATAATGTCTATCGTCGCTATCCTTGAAAGCGTGTAATGCATAAATTCCGTGCAGAACAGCGCCGCTCCGATGAAAGCAATATCCTTTCTTCCCGAAATTTTTCGGCAGAAAAGATACATCAGCGGAACAACCAGCGTACCGCATACAGCCGAGGCGAACCTCCAACCGAACGGCGTCATTCCGAACGCTGCAATGCCGAGCGAAATTATCGTTTTTCCGAGCGGAGGGTGTGTGGTTTCATATATTGGCAGGTCGTTCAGAAATTCATAAGCCGTTCTGCCGTGGTAAATTTCATCGAACATCATTCCGTAATAATATGAATTGTATTCGGGGAAAAGCTCCTGCTCATCAAAAAGCTCCGGGTATTCCGCGCTGTTGACGGGCAATATCAACTTTCCGTCCGCACCGACAACGGCAATCTCATTAATATGGTATTCCTCAGCCTTTGTGAAAACAATGCCGATATAACGGGTCTTCCAGCTCATCGGGACGCTGTTCCAGCAATATGCCGTTTTCAGCTCCGCATCTTTTTCTGCCAACATCCACTCGTCCGTAACTTCGTTGAAAACGGACAGCGCGATATCCGCACCGCCTCTTCGCCCGAGGAAAAAGCTTAGATGCGATACTTTCGTATATTCTCCGAGGTCGAGAACTATCTCCCTATTTTCGTCCGAAAAATTCATCTGCGTTTGCGGTGCTTCAATACTTCCAAGTCGAAAGAAAACAGCCGCCGCATAAACCGCCGTCAGAACGAGCATCAGGATCAGATCTTTTATGCCGAATTTTTCATAAACGGAAGCAATAGAATTTTCAATATCAGAAGTTGCTTTTTTGATATTTATTCTGTCTTTCAAGAAGAATTTATTTCTAACTGCAAGAACTAAAGTCAAAACTAACGCAATGATTCCTGCCGAAATAAGTATCGTGAAGCATTTTTCACGGAAGCTTACAGCTAAAAGCGCAAGATAGATTCCACACGTCAGCAGGATATATCCGTTGAGCAAGTGTGAATCTGTCCGACCGCGATTTTTTACAAAAAAATATGCAAAAGCAAGCATCGTCGCGACAAAAAGTGAAACCAAAATAAGCCGCAAATCGCCGCTCGCCGTCCCGACAACGGAAAGCGGAGCGAACATATACAGTGCCGCCGCAGTTTTGCCTGCTTTTGTGCCGAACTTCTTATAAAAAACGAAAAAAACCATTGCAAGTATGAGCGCATCAGCCGCCAATGCAATGTAATTTTCAGCCGTCCTGTTTTCTGTCATAAAAAGAGGGCAAAGCCTGGTCAGCGTAAAAAAAACAATCATTTCAAAAGCTGTATATCCGCCGAAAGTGCCGCTGTCAAGCTTTTTCTTCAACAGGAAGAAATATATCACACACGCGATGCCCGTGTAAACAAGCACTGATATCAAACCGCCGCCCCCTTTTTTTACGATGTTATCTTTTACAAGTATATCACATTTATGAACGAAAGACAATATATTTTTTAAAACTATATTGACAAAGTCATCATGTTACTTTATAATTTTTTTATAAGAAAGGACGTAAAAAATGATACCTGTTTTATATATAGTAGTCCCCTGCTTTAATGAAGAAGCAGTTCTGCCGCTGACATCGGAGAGTTTTCTCGGTGAGCTTTTGTCGCTTATCCAAAAAGAAAAAATAAGTCCCGAGAGCCGCGTGCTTTTCGTCGATGACGGAAGTACGGACGGCACTTGGCGGCTCATAAAATCGCTATCAGAGCAGGACGAACACTTCTGCGGAATAAGCCTCAGCCGCAACTACGGACATCAGAACGCACTATTTGCGGGGCTTATGGAAGTGCGTGAGCACTGCGACATTACAATTTCCATAGACTGCGACGGGCAGGACGATATCTCCGCCGCCGAAAAAATGATCGATGAATATCAAAACGGCTCGGAGGTCGTTTACGGCGTGAGAAACAGCCGTGACAGTGACACTTTTTTCAAGCGTTTCACCGCCGAGAGTTTTTACAAACTGCTCGAAACAATGGGCGCAGAGGTGGTTTTTAACCACGCCGATTACAGACTTGTTTCGTCAAAAGTGCTTGACGGACTTTCGCAGTTTCACGAAGAAAATCTCTATCTTCGGGGAATTTTCCCTCTCATCGGCTTCAAAAGCAGTACCGTAGAGTATCAGCGGCGCGAAAGGCTTGCAGGGAAAACGCATTATCCCCTGCGGAAAATGGCGGCGCTCGCAGTTGACGGCGTAACGAGCCTTAGTGTAAAACCGCTCCGAATCATAACCGTGCTTGGACTTATCATCTCGGTCATAAGCTTCATCGGAACGATATGGGCGTTCGTTATGCACTGCATCGGTTCGACGGTTGACGGTTGGGCGAGTGTGACCTGTATCGTCTGCTTTCTTGGAGGAATTCAGCTTGTGAGCCTTGGCGTTATCGGCGAATACATCGGCAAAATTTATATGGAAGTCAAGGGTCGTCCACGATACATAATTTCCGAACGGACGAATGGAAAAACGACTATACGCAAATAGAAAACGGCAGCTTCCCGAACATGGATAGCTGCCGTTTTTATAGATTTATTCAACCTCAATATGGAAATTCGCCGAAATTTCAGGCAGCGGCAGACGGTATTTCTCCGCAAGCGCAGGACCGCAGGCATTTGAGCCTACTCCTGCCATTTGACTGTCGATGCAGACAACACTGCTTCCGCACTTTTCAAGCTCAAAATTATGCTTCTTTTCCGCAAGCTCCTCCTCGGTATATTCCGAAGCATTGAACGAAAAGCTTTCGCCCGAAGTGAACTTAACGCTCGTTTCTCCGTCCGAAATAAGCATATATTTGCAGCCGAAGTGCGAACCGTTTTCCTGCGGACGAATATAGTCCTCGTGCAGTTCAGCGACCGACGCTGTGAAATTTCCGATGTAGTCGGCGCGGTGCTTATCGCAGTAGCTTTCGCATGGACCATAGCCGAAATAGTCAACTCTGTCGAATCCTTTCGGCATAAAAAATCTTATTCCGAAGCGCGGCAGGAACGTTACCTTGTTCGAGAATTCCGCATCGCATTTTATGTCAAGACCGTTTGCGGAAACGAGATACTTCACGTCCATATATGCGAACGGCTGATGAATACTCCAGCCAAACGACTGGCGAAGCAAAATTTCTGCACCATCGGCAGTTCTTTCGACCGTCACACCGTAATTTCTGACCGTGTAGTCATTGAGGTGTGCTCTGTACCAGTCGGCTTTCATAACGTCATTGTCAACGGGTGCACGGAAGAAGTTGAAATACAGCGGCTTTTCGAGCAATTCTTTTCCGCCGGATTTTATCGAATCGAACGCTGACAGACGTTTATTGAAGTGATATGAAACCTCGCCGACGCTGATATTTACGAAGAAAATTTCGTCCTCAATGTTTATCTCAGCGGAATTTTTTGGCTTTTCCGAAAGCTTGGTTTCGTCACAAAGCTTCAACTGGTCGAAGCAGACTTCATAACCCTTTTCGCAGTAGGAAGTGTCAGCCTTTGACGTGAAGATGAAGCGAATATAGCTTTCTTCGCTGCGCTTTTCTGCGGCTTCGGGGACGAAAAATTCAGCTGTTCCCCTTGGCAAAAGCGTAAAGTCGGCCTTGCCCGATGCCGAAATCCCGCCGTCAAATGTTATTTCATAGCGACAGTCGAAAAGCTCGTCAGCCTTTGAAAAATCGAGATAGCTTCTGAAGATGAATTTTCCGTCAGCTTCGCCCTTTTCAACACGGACAGGACGGTAGACCTGCTTCACTTCGAGCAGACCGGTGTGTGGTGTTCTGTCGGGATAGGTCAGCGCGTCCATACAGAAGTTGCCGTCATTGTGCTTTTCGCCGAAATCTCCGCCGTAGCCGTACTTAGGCTTTCCGTCAGCAGTTGTGCCGAGAATACAAGCGTGGTCGCTCCATTCCCACACGAAGCCGCCGATAAAACGTTCGCTTGAATAGAAAGCTTCGTGATAATCTTCAAGGTCGCCGGGGCCGTTTCCCATTGCGTGGCAGTATTCGCAAAGCACGAACGGGCGGTGCTCGTCCTTGTTATCAAGGAAGCCTTTCATTCCGTTTATGTCCCAGTACATTCCCGAAACAACGTCAAGAATATCGAGTGGAGTTTCGTCAAGGCGGTGAGTGCTTTCGTAATGCACAAGCCTTGTATCATCGAGCAATTTTACAAGCTTCGCAGAAGCAAGCATATTTTCGCCGTAGCCGCTCTCGTTTCCGAGCGACCAGAACACAACGCACGGGCGGTTTATGTCACGCTTCACAAGCGATTCCGCACGGTCGCAGATCGCCGTCCTGAAACGCTCATCGCAGGCAAGCATCGCGATTCCGCAATAGCTGTTTTCGGCGCTCCACTTGAAGTCGTTGTAGACTTCAACACAGCCGTGCGACTCCATATCCGCTTCGTCGATAACATAAAGTCCGTACTCATCGCAAAGCTGATAGAACAGCGGTGAATTCGGATAATGCGATGTTCTCACGGCGTTGATGTTGTGCTTTTTCATAAGAATGATGTCTTTTTTCATCTGCTCGTAAGAAGCATAATAACCCGTTTCGGGGTAGCTGTCGTGGCGGTTCACGCCGAGGAATTTCACAGCTTTGCCGTTTATTTTCATAACGCCGTCACGAACGCAGATGTTTCTGAAGCCAACCTTTTCACCTATCGTTTCTTCGCCTGCGTTGATTTTCAGCGAATAAAGATGCGGATTTTCAGCCGACCAAAGCTTCGGAGCATCAACTTCAATGCTTACCGTTTCGCCGTCCTTTGCCGAGAAATTTGCAAGCTTATTTTCGCCGTCATAAAGCTCGGCTTCAACGTCACAGCCGCAAGGTGCAAAGATAAGCTTTGCCGAAGAATTATCGTCCGACAGTTCGGTTTTTACAACATAATTTTCAAGGCGTTTTTCGGGGCGCGAGAGAACATATACATCGCGGAAAATTCCCGATAATCTGAACTTGTCCTGATCTTCGAGATATGTTCCGTCACACCATTTCAGAACTGCCGCAGTTATGGTGTTTTCACCCTCGTGCAGAAGCGAAGTTATATCGAACTCCGAAGTGCTGTGCGAAACCTGCGAATAACCTGCAAATTCGCCGTTGATATAAAGGTAAATACAGCTGTCAACGCCCTCAAAAACAAGAATTTTTCTCATTCCGTCTGATTTATGATCATAGCTTCGGCTGTAAACTCCTACGGGGATATCATCGGGTACGAACGGCGGATCGAATGGTATCGGGTAGCAGACGTTCGTGTACTGCGGCTTGTCATAGCCGTGAAGCTGCCAGTTTGACGGAACGGGTATCGTTTCCGTGAACGGCACGGAAACAAAATCGTCCTCCAAGTCGATGATGCTGTCGTAATAGCGGAAGTTCCATTCGCCGTTGAGAAGCTCGAAGCGCTCCGACTTTTCCCTGCTTTCAAACGGGTTCTGCGCCTTTGCAAATGGGATAAAGTAGCAATGCTTTCCGAGCGTTCCGATGTGGAGCTGATGAGGGTCTTCGTGGTATATCATTCTGCTTTTGGGTGAGCCTTTTGCGGAGATTTTTTCAATATTCATATTATGACCTTTCCTTTCGCTGTATGTTATTACAGTAATTATATATCGTATTGACTTTGCCGTCAATAAATGATATTATAAAAATATAACAATATGAATATGGAGGAAAAATATTTTGTTCTTCTGTGATTACCCTATCCTGCGCGGTGAAAAGGAGCTTCCGCTGTTTCTTCTGAACATGGGTCAGCAGCATTGCCAGGATCACATTGTCCGAGCAGAGGGCTTTCCGAATCCGCAGATACTCTATTGCACAAAGGGCAGCGGAACTCTGCTCATTGACGGCGAATCTCATATTATCCCACCCAACACAGCCTTGTTCCTGACTGCGTTTTATCCGCACGAATACTTTCCGAACGAGGATATCTGGGACATACATTGGATAGTCCCCTCGGGATATGCTTCGGACGATATCCTGCGGCATTTCGGATTGACAAAACCGAGCATCTTCCCTCTTTCGGAAACGAAAATGCTTGAACATATCTTCCGTAAAATGCACGAAGCCCTTCGCGCGGATTCAGTTTTCGGGAACTACCGTGCGTCAGGCTTCTTGTACGATTTTCTTATTGAATTTTATCGTCTCATATCCGCTGAAACGGATTCGGGTGCGCCAAATTCAGCGCTTATGAAAGCCGTTGACTATATCAATTTCAACTTCGCATCGGAAATAACTATGGACGATCTCTGCGCCGTTTCGGGCGTGTCGAAGCAGTATCTTTGCCTGCTTTTCAAAAACACTTTGGCTTCGCGCCCTATGGAATACATCGCCAAGCGCCGTATACAAGCCGCAAAGGAACTTCTTATCAGCACGGACAAAGGCATCGAGGACATTTCCGAGGAAGTCGGCTTCTGCACGGCGAGCTACTTCTGCAAGCTTTTCAAACGTTATGAGGGAATGACACCGTCAGCGTTCAGGCGCTCGTAACTGCTCTCATTCAGACTTCGTTTTTCCGAAAAATCTTCCGACCAAAACGAAAAATACCGTTCCTGCCGCTATCTGCAAAGGGTATGTAATTACCGCTTCTTCGGGTATGAGAAACGCCAGCACGGACAGCGCCGCGGCAGGCGGAACAAACAGCTTTGCCGACTTCATAATCACGCAGACAATGAACATCGCCACCCCTGCCGCAACGAACATTTTCCAACCGAGCAACGAAAAAACGAACCTGCATACTGCTCAGATAAGCGCACAGCCGACTATCAAAAGCGTTATTGCAGCAGGCTTTTTCTGCACCGCGGAACCCTTTCGGCAAAACTCGGTGAATGCTACAAGAAGCGGCGGTGCAACAGCAAATCTGAATCCCGGCCCAACAGCCAAAACTATTGCAACACTGCCGATGAGCCACCTCACCGCAAGTAAGATTATGGCGTTTTTATCGGACATAGGCTCGGGCGAAAACTCCGGTTTTTCGGCTACCCCAAGCTTCTCAATAAGCAGCCTTTCCATAAGTATAAGAAACGTCAGCACAGCCGCCGCTATCGGATATATCACCGAATCCGTTCCGAGCATAACGGGCAGAACAACGGACGAGATAACGGGCGCAAAGGTCGTTCCCGAAAAACGGAACAGCAGCGAAGCCGTCAAAAACGCGATGCAAAGCTTCACACTGAGCGCAAACGGAACGAACATCGATATGAGCAGTCCCATTACCGAGCCAATGCATATCAGCACAAACAGCCTCAGCTTACTCGTTTTCCAAGCGAATTTCGGCGCAATGAGCGCACCTGCCGCGATTGCCGCTATCTCAGGGAAAAGTATCTCTTTTTCGCCCGAAAGCTCCGCCGCGGCTGTCATAAGCATAACTGTCAGGACTGCAAGCGCGGCAGGCAGGATATTTTTCATCTGCTTTGTCATTTTTTTACCCCTTTTTTTTAATTATAGCACACCGTTTCGATTTTTTCAATCAACTGAAAACAATATTTACACCAATTTAAAAAAGCACCAAAAACTGAACCGACTACAATCGTTAGATTTTGGGTCTAACTTTTGGGTACATATCATAAGGGAATCTCTAAAAACCTCCCTCACGGCAAATTTTCTACGACTTTGCACATCTTCCGCGTTAGCGAAACTTGAAATACATTCGGAATGTATTCCGTAGTATTATACTGCGTTTCGCTGCCTTGAAGCTGCGCAAAGTCCCAACGAAAATTTGCGAATAATACGAAGTATTATTTTGTTTCGATTTTTAGAGAACCCCTTTATTTTATTAGTGTTTAGTATTATTACTTTTTTGAAAAAAGTCCACTTCGCGTAAACATTCAATATAAATGCCTACTATTTCACTTATATTTTGTATGATTTAAACAAAATGTTATTTTACCCAAATATTTTTCCTAAAAAATTCTTGACAAATCAAAATTATATGCTATAATAAAGCCATACCTACAAAACATATAAAGTTAATATGTAATATAGGAATACTTGTATAAAGGAGAAAACGCAGATGTGCCGCTTAAATATGATGTGCTGTAGAAGCTGTATGAACTGTATGGATAAAAAACCGCCCTGCGCCTTTGTATTCCGAATGTGACGCTCCGTCCGATGAACAAGTTATGGAATTATGCGCAGCAATGATGAAATGCTGCGCTTTTTTATTTGAAAAGGAGAAAAATTATGTCTGCCGAAAAAGAAAAAATACCTGCCTGCTCCCATAGCTGCACAGACTGCGGCGTTCTCAACTGCCTTAAAAGGAACGGCAATTATCCCGAATTCTGCCCGACTGCGGCTCTCACCGAGGAAGAAATAAACGAAGTCACCGACCTCTACATAAAGAACCGCACGAACCGCAAGATCGCTATTGCCTCCGCTGAGGTCGAGGGCGGTTTCTACGGAAAATACACCCGAGTAGAAGAGATAATCGAGTTCGCGCACAAGATCGGCGCAAAGAAGATCGGCATTGCGACCTGCGTTGGTCTTATCGAAGAAAGCCGCATCTTCGCAAGAATTCTGAAGCTCAACGGCTTTGAAGTCTACGGCATCGGCTGTAAGGTCGGCTCGGTGAACAAGACAGATATCGGCGTTGCCGAGGAATACACCTGCGTAACGGGCAAGGTAATGTGCAACCCTATCATGCAGGCAAAGCTCCTCAACAAGCAAAAGACCGACCTCAATGTTGTAGTCGGACTTTGCGTTGGTCATGACAGCCTTTTCTACAAATACGCAAACGGCATCACGACCACCCTTGTTACGAAAGACCGCGTTCTTGCCCACAACCCCGTCGGCGCACTTTATCAGGCAAGAGCTTATTATAAAAAGCTTCTGCTCGCTCCCGTCGGCGAAGAACCCGATTTCGGCGACAGCAAGGTTGGCAATATAAAGTAACTGCTAAAAATAAGAACCTGTCTTCATAAGAAATGTATGCGGATTTTCGAGCATAATTTTGTTGCAGACAAGGCAAAAATCCGCAGGCGTGCTGCCGCACGGCAAGGATTTTTAACGCAGTATGCAGCAAAATTTGCCGAAAAGACGTGTGCATATGCTTATGAAGACAGGTTCTAATACAGAACGAAAGGAAACTTCAATGAAAAAGACCTTGTTCCGCTCGGGGATACTTCTTCTTTCCGCCGCAGCCGCAGAGATAGTCGCTGTCGCAGTCCCCGATTCATCTAAACATCAAGCCGCAAAGCACCCCTACTTTGCGTGGCTCATAATCGCAGTTACCGCTGTATATTTTATCGCGGCACTCGCAAACCATTTCAGAAAGGGCGAAAAATCCGACAAGGATATGCTTTTCTACAGAGCGCCTTTCCTTGCGGGAGTTTTCCTTGTGCTGAATATACTCAACATTGTAACTGTCAAGGCCGCACTTCTCCCGACGCTTTATTTTCCGTCCCTTGACCGTGTTTTCGGAACGCTTTTCGAGGACAGCGAGCTTATCTTAAAGTGCGTCGGCTACTCCTCCGGAATACTTTTGGCGGGCGTTTTCGGCGGACTTATCGTTGGCTTCCTTATGGGTGTAGGCATCGGTTTCAGCAATGCTCTTAGCTACTGGATAAATCCGCTCGTCCGTATCCTCGGCCCTATCCCCTCTACCGCTTGGATACCGATTTTTCTTCTCGTTTTCCCGACAGCGAGAGCCGCAAGTGCTTTCATCATCGGAATTTCGGTATGGTTCCCGACAGTCGTTCTCACCTCGAGCGGCATCTCAAACGTAAAAAATTCCTACTTTGAAGTTGCATCAACGCTCGGCGCTAATCACTTTTGGAAAATCTTCAAGGTAGGCGTTCCTGCGGCAATGCCAAGCATCTTCCTCGGACTTTTCAACGGTATCTGCTCATCGTTCGTAACACTTATGACGGCTGAAATGATCGGCGCAAAGTACGGTATGGGCTGGTACGTCAACTGGCAGAAAGAAATGATGTGCTATGCCAACGTTTACGCAGGACTTATCGTTATCGCGGTGCTTTTCTACCTTGTTATAACCATTCTTTTCAAGGTAAGAGATAAGGTACTGCTCTGGCAGAAGGGAGTTATCAAATGGTAGGAGCAATTGAATTCAAGGACGTTAAAAAGGATTTTAAGCGTCCCGACGGCGAGATCGTTCACGCTCTCAACGGCGTTGACTTAAAGATAGATCAGGGCGATTTTGTCTGCCTTATAGGTCCGTCAGGCTGCGGAAAATCAACGATGCTCCGCCTGCTTGCAGGACTTGACACTCCAACGGACGGCGCAGTTTTCCTTGACGGTGAAAAGATAACAAAACCAAATTATGACCGAGGACTTGTGTTCCAGGACCCGAACCTTTTCCCTTGGCTGAATATTTACGACAACATTTCGTTCGGACTTAAAGCAAGACATATTTTTAAAGAAAAGCGTGACACTGTAAAGGAGTTCGTTGACCTCGTCGGATTGAGCGGATTTGAAAAGTCCTATCCGCATCAGCTTTCGGGAGGAATGTGCCAGAGAGCCTCACTCGCAAGGGCGCTCATCGGACACCCAAAGGCTCTGCTCCTTGACGAACCGCTCGGTGCGCTCGACGCTTTCACCCGAATGAATATGCAGGACGAACTTCTTCGCATAAAGGCTGAGCAGAATATGACAATGGTAATGGTAACTCACGATGTTGACGAAGCCGTTTATCTCTCGAACAAGATAGTTGTTATGTCCCCTCGCCCTGCAAAGATAGAGGAAGTTCTCGAAGTTCACCTTTCGAGTCCCCGTGACAGAAACAACCCCGAATTTATCCGTCTGAGAAATGAAATTCTTAAAATTCTCAACTTCGCAGGAAGAGAAAAAGACGTTGAATATACTATTTAATTATTGGAGGAAAGAATATGAAATTCAGAAAAATTGCCGCACTGCTCGTTTCGGCGGCGCTTGCACTATCCTTTACAGCCTGCTCGCAGAAAGACAGCGGCAGCGATGACGAATATGTACTCAAAATCGGCGAAGTTCAGGGCGCACTCTGCCATGCTCCGCTTCAGGTCGCAATGGAAAAAGGCTACTTTGACGAAGAGGGCATAAAGTGGGAAAGAGTTGACTTCGGCGGCTCGGATATTCAGGCTGCTCTCGGTTCGGGAATGATCGACTGCGGCTTCGGACTTGTCGGAAAGTTCATTCAGCCTATCGAAAACGGACTTAACATGGTCATCACCTCGGGTATGCACACGGGCTGCACAAAGATACTCGTTCGCGCAGATTCAGGCATTGAAAGCATTGCCGATTTAAAGGGAAAGACTATCGGCGTAAGCTCGCTCGCAAGCTCCGAAGCTATTACAGCAAAGCGCGCACTCAATGCTGCAGGCGTTGACATCTCCGCCGATTCGGGCGAAGTTTCATTCGCTGTTTACAGCACCACCGACCAGCCTGTTGCGCTCATCAACGGCGCAGTTGACGCAATCTCGACACCTGACCCGGTTGCAACGAACGCAGAAAATGAATATGGTCTGAAAGTTCTCCTTGATACCGCTGTGACCGAACCTTATGCGAGCGAATACTGCTGCGTAAGCTTCGTTTCGTCCGAGCTTGCCGAAAAGCACCCCGACATCGCAGCTGCTTTCACAAGAGCAGTTCTCAAAGGCTCGTCTTTCGTTGCCGCTAACCCTGAAGAGGCAGCAAAAATACAGATCGAGGGCGAATATGTCAGCGGTGATGCTTCCGCAAACGCAGAGATACTCAAAAGCTACAAGTACATTCCAAGCGTTCAGGGCGGTTATGATGCACTCGTGAACGTTGTGAACGACCTCCATGATATCGGTATCCTCAAAGCAGAAACAGACGTTGATGCACTTATCGATCGCTCGTTCAAATTCTTTGACGGCGTTCCCGACAGCTACAGCGTTGAGGGTGAAAACTTCGCCGAAGAGGAAGTTCACGCAATAACGGCAAAAGCAAATAACGCAGAGTATCAGATGAATGACTGCTGCGGCTAATAAACCAAAAGCGTACACCTTTCAGCTTACGAAAGGTGTACGCTTTTTTACTTATCTTCCGCTTTCCTTTATCTCGCCCGAACGGTACGCTGCAAGAAGTTCTCTCAGATCGCTTATCTGTTCAAGCAGTTCCTTACCCTTATCCGTATCGGAGATATTCGCGCGGCGGTCAAGCTTTTCAACAAGGTGTATCGTAGGCGTATGCTCGCTCTCCCCTGCCACGAATGGTTTATGCTCGGCAAGGTTAAGGCTGTGCGAATCGTAGATGAGTGTATAGCCTGCGATGCCCGTTGCTTTCTGATATGCTTTCGAGATGCCGCCGTCAATGACGAACAGCCTGCCGTCTGCACGGACGGGACTTTCGCCGTTCTTTATCTTGACGGGAACGTGACCGTTTATGATATGACCGTGCAGAGGGTCGAGTCCGAACATTGCAAGTATCTGCCCGCAGACATCTGCCTGCTCGGAGAAATGGTAATAGTCGTTGTAATTCTCTTTCCAAAGCTCCTTATCATCGATGAAATAACGTTCAAAGAACGCCATTTTGTCCTTGCCGTAGAGCGGTGAGCAAGGTCCGCACCAGAGATACCAGAGGTAGTCTGCAGCGTAGTCCTTTTCCTCGCCCTCCTGCATAAAGTACGCTTTGTTCGCTATCTCGTCAAGCTTATCGAGCATTGCTTTGCCCGAATACTGCCTGCCCTCGATATTTATGCTTTGCAGTTCGCCGTCCTTATCGAGCGGAATACAGCCGTGGAAAAGCAGGTTTCCGTTTATCGTTTTATACATTGAGCCTTTGGAATAGAGAAAGCGGATATGCTTATTCAAACGGTCGCTGTGCATAAACGAATACGCAAGAACGGTCATAAGCTCGTTTTCCTCATCGGTGAGTTCAAGCGGGCGCTCGGGGTAAACTGTCGGGAAATTCATGTCGAGAAGCTTATACTTCTTTCCGCCTATCTCAACGGTATTATCGGTAAAATCCGCCTTGCCGAAAACGCTGTGTTCAGCCATACCCCATTCGGGGTGACGCTCGATGAGCTGACCCTCGAGTTTGAGCTGGATAATGGTTATAGCTTTGTGCATCTTCGCAACAAGACCCGTATCAACGGGATCATAGATGTTGTCGTCAAGTGTTTGCGGTGCGAAAAGTGCGCAGTCATCGTCCTTGTAGGTTTCGCCTGCGAATACGGCAAGCGCGCGGAGATTCAGACCGTAGCCGTCCTCCAGCACATCGAAGTTGTTGTAGCGCATCGAAATTCGTATAACGTTTGCGATAAGCGCCCAGTTGCCCGATACCGCGCCCATCCACGAAATGTCGTGATTTCCCCACTGGATATCAACATCGTGTATCTTCATCAGCTCGTCCATGATTATATCCGCACGAGCGCCCCTGTCATAGATATCGCCGATTATATGCAGATTATCTATCGCAAGCGATTGGATAAGCTCGCATATCGACTTGATAAAATGGTCGGCTATCTCGGTATCGAGGATAGTTTTGATTATTTCATCGTAATAATATTCCTTTACAACATCGTCCGTTACGTTGAGAAGCTCGTCAAGGATATAGACCATATCCTTTGGTGTGCGCTTGCGGACTCTTGAACGCGTGTACTTTGCCGAAACCGCTTCGCAGACGAGAATGAGCCGATATATCGTTATTCTGTACCATTCATCGGTGAGCTTTCCCTGATGATAAAGCTCCTTTAATTTTTTATCGGGGTAATAAATGAGAAACGCAAGCTCCTCACGCTCCGCCGAAGATACGGTCTTTCCGAGCGTTATGTCTATCTTGTTTTTTATCATTCCCGATGCGCTTTTGAGCATATGCAGGAACGCTTCATATTCGCCGTGGATATCGCTGAAAAAATACTCCGTTCCCTTTGGCAGGCTTCGTATCGCGGAGAGATTGACAATTTCGCTGACTGCACTGTCGATAGTCGGGAACTTTTTTGCAAGCAGGGTAAGATATTTTTTGTCCATATTAAAAATCCTTATAGGAGTTCTCTAAAAACCTAAACAAAATAATACTTCGTATTATTCGCAAAGTCGCAGAAATTTTGCCGTGAGGGAGGTTTTTAGAGGTTCCCTTATGTAACACCAATACCGCACAAGGCATTTTTCGCTTTGTACGGTGTTGGAAAATTTATAAATTTACTTTGTAAGATCGCATTTTCTTACTGCGTCCCTTACCTTTAATACGAAAGCAGGCGAAACGGAAAGCTCGTCGATTCCCATTCGCAGGAACGTTTCGGTAAGGCTCGTGTCAGCCGCAAGCTCTCCGCAAATGCCTATCCAAGCGCCGTGCTTGTGAGCGTTTTCTGCCGACATTTCGATAAGGCGAAGAATAGCTTCGTGGTGAGTGTCGATGAACTGCTCAATATTGGCGTTCTGACGGTCGCAGGCGAGAGTGTACTGCGTGAGGTCGTTCGTGCCGACGCTGAAAAAGTCTACCATTGGCGCAAGCTTGTCGCTTATTATCGCAGCTGCAGGGGTTTCTATCATAATGCCGAGTTCGACCTTGTCGGAAACCTCAACGCCCTCCGATTTTAGCTGTTCCTTTACCTCGCCGCAGATCGCAAGTATCTTTTCGACTTCGGAAACGCTCGTTATCATCGGGAACATTATGCCGAGATTGCCGTAAGCGGACGCTCTGTAAAGCGCACGGAGCTGTGTTCGGAAAATTTCGGGGCGTGTAAGGCAAATTCTTATCGCACGGTAGCCGAGCGCAGGATTTTCTTCCTTTTCCAGTCCGAAATAATCGACCTGCTTGTCTGCACCGATATCGAGAGTTCGGATTATGACCTTTTTGCCTGCCATACTTTCAAGAACACGCTTGTAAGCGGCGAACTGCTGCTCCTCGGTCGGGTAATCGCTGCTTTCGAGATAGAGGAATTCGCTTCGGAACAAGCCTATTCCGCCTGCGTCGTTCGCAAGAACTGCGCCGATGTTGTCAACGCTGCCGATGTTGGCGTAAATGTTGATATTTCTGCCGTCGAGAGTAACATTTTCCTTGCCTTTGAGTTCCTGTAAGAGATGCTTTTTCTCCTCGTCCTCTTTGCGCTTCTTTTCGAGCCTTGCAACGGTTTCCTCATCGGGGTCGATGAAAATCTCGCCTGTGTAGCCGTCAACAGCGGCAAAAACTCCGCTTTTTACGGTATTGAGAAGCTCCGTTCCAACGCCTATGACCGCAGGGATATTCATATTTCTTGCAAGGATAGCCGTATGAGAATTGGACGAGCCGAAAGCCGTTACGAATGCGAGGACTTTGTCCTTGTCGAGCTGAACGGTTTCGCTCGGTGCGAGGTCGTCAGCGCAAATTATCACCTTTTCATCGGAAACAGCGTCCGAACCGCCCTCGTCCGAAAGACAGCTTATGATACGGTTGGAAATATCCTTGACATCAGCCGAACGAGCCTGCATATATGCATCGTCCATTGAAGCGAACATTTCCGAGAAGTTGTCCGCTGTTACTGCGACTGCATATTCGGCGTTGACGGACTGCGTTTCTATAATGCTTTCGATAGATTCGTTGTAGTCCTCGTCCTCTATCATCATCTGATGTATCTCAAAGATCTGCGCATTTGCTTCGCCAACCTCTTTGAGCGCTTTTTCGTAAATAGCGCGAAGCTGCTCGGTTGCTTTTTCCTTTGCCTTTGTCAGCCTTGCCTTTTCAGCTTCAATATCTTCGATGTGAGTTCTCTTGACCGATGCTTCTCTGCGAGTGAAAACGGAAATACGTCCGAGTGCGATAGCACCGTAAACTCCCTTGCCCTTTAAAGTTGTCATAGATAAGCTCCTCCCGTTGAACGGACGGCGGAACTGTCCGCCGCCCTTTTGTCAATATTATTCGCCGAAACCGTCCTCAAACATCTTTACGAATTCATCAAGTACAGCCTGCTCATCGCCGCCCGAAACGGTCAGCTCAACGTCTGTGCCTTTCTTGATGCCTGCTGCCATTATCTGCATTACAGCCTTAGCCTTGATCTCCTTGCCGTTGGCTTTCATAACGATCTCGCTGTCGGGGTGTTCCTTTGCTGCCTTTGCGATCATTCCTGCGGGACGCATATGCATACCCTCTGCGTTTACTACTGTTACAACCTTTGATACCATAGTTATTCTCTCCTTATAAAATATTTTTTATTCTTAAATGAATTGCTTGACTTTGAAAATTTATTTTGATATCTTCTTTTTTAAAAGTCCGAGAAGAAGCATACTGATAACAGAACCTACAACGAGTGATACCACATACATTACTGGGTTTCCGACTACAGGGAATACGAAGATTCCGCCGTGAGGTGCGCGGAGCGTGCAGCCGAATGCCATTGAAAGTCCGCCTGCCGTTGCTGCTCCGACGAGGCAGGCAGGGATAACTCTTGCAGGGTCGGCAGCCGCATAAGGAATTGCGCCCTCTGTGATAAAGCTGAGTCCCATAATGTAGTTTACAGGTCCGCTCTTGCGTTCGTCCTCTGTGAATCTGTCCTTGAAGAATGTCGTTGCGAGTGCGATAGCGATCGGAGGAACCATACCGCCGACCATTACAGCCGCCATTATGTCATAATTGCCCGAAGCAATAGCCGCCGTGCCGAATACATAAGCCGCCTTGTTGAACGGACCGCCCATATCTATCGACATCATTCCGCCGAGTACACAGCCGAGGAGAATTTTGCTCGAATTTCCCATATTGGAAAGGAAGTTTGAAAGTCCCTCATTGAGCATACCCATTATCGGGTTGACTGCGCACATCATTATTGCGACCATTGCAAGTCCGCCGAGCGGATAGATAAGAACAGGTTTTATTCCGTTGAGCGCTTTCGGCATCTTGTCACAGGCTTTTTCAAGCATAAGCGTGAGGAAACCGCCGATGAAGCCTGCAAGCAAAGCTCCGAGGAAGCCCGAGGGAACGTCACCTGCGGGTGAAGCGAACGTTGCGCCCGAAACAGCCATTGCGCCGCCTGCCATACCTACAAGAAGTCCCGGCCTGTCGGCAATGCTCTTGCCGATATAGCCTGCAAGGATAGGTATCATAAAGTTGAATGCGTAGCCGCCAATTGTTTTGAACCAAGCCGCAGCCGCAAGATGCGTACCGAAGTCGCTGTCCTGAGGTGCGCCGCCTATCGAGTCGATGAGGAATGCAAACGCAATGAAAATACCGCCTGCAACAGTGAACGGGAGCATATTTGAAACGCCGTTCATAAGGTGCTTGTAAAGCTTTCTGCCGAAGCTTTCATTTCCCGATGAAGAAGCTCTTTCGGATTTTCCGCCCTCGTGATGATATACGGGAACATCGCTGTATTCTACACGGTTGATAAGCTCCTCGGGTATCTTTATTCCGTCCGAAACCTTTGTGATGATAACTCTTTTTCCGTCAAAGCGAGCCATTTCGACAGTCTTGTCAGCCGCAACGATTATGCCGTCGCAGTTCGCTATCTCCTCATCAGTGAGGATATTCTTAGCACCGCCCGAGCCGTTTGTTTCGACCTTTATCGAGATGCCAAGCTTCTTTCCTGCCTTTTCGAGAGCCTCGGCAGCCATATAGGTATGCGCGATTCCCGTCGGGCAAGCCGTTACTGCAAGAACTTTGTAACCGTCAGCCGACTTGACTTCCGCTTTCGGCTCGTCGGGGAACTTTTCGTTCTCCATATCGTCAATGACTTTGAGGAATTCGTCCTTGTCCTTTGCGGCAAGAAGCTTCGCACGGAAATCTTCGTCCATAAGAATTGTCATAAGCCGCGAAAGCACTTCAAGGTGAACATCGCCGTCATTCGGTGCTGCTATCATAAACAGGAGGTTGGAAGGTTCATCATCGAGCGCTTCGTAATCAACGCCCTCGGGAACTGTCATTGCCGCAAGTGACGGCGCTTTTACCGCTTCGCTCTTTGCGTGAGGTATCGCAATACCTTCGCCGACAGCCGTTGAACCCTTTTCTTCACGGGCAAGAATACCCTTTTTGTATTCGTCCTTATCCGCAATATTTCCGCCCTTTACCTGAAGATCTATCAGCATATCGATAGCTTCACTCTTAGTCTTTGGCGAACCGCCGAGCATGATGCTTTCTTTGTTAAGCAGGTCAACTATTCTCATAATAAGTCCTCCTCATCAATTTTATGTCAACGATCAAAGCGTTTTCAGAAGTTCATCTATCTTGGCTTTTTCGGCAAGTCCGTCCGAGAAAGCTGTTGCACCGCCTGCCGCAGTTCCAAGCTTCAGAGCGTATTCATAATCGCCCTTGAGTGAGCCTGCTGTGAAGCCTGCGACCATCGAATCGCCTGCGCCGACGGAGTTCTTGACCGTTCCCTTGCATACGCCGCAGCGGTGCATCTTTCCGTATTCGTCAATGAGCATCGCACCGTCGCCTGCCATTGAGATAAGCACATTCACCGCACCCATTTCCTGCAGTTTGCGAGCGTACTTTTCAATTTCTTCGTCCGTTTTAAGCTCAACTCCGAACATTTCGCCAAGCTCGTGATTGTTCGGCTTTACAAGGAAAGGCTTGTATTTAAGCACGTTGAGGAGCAAGTCCTTAGTTGCATCGACCACGGTCTTGATGTTCCTGCCCGAGAGCCTTTCGAGAATTTTCTCATAGATATCGGACGGGAGCGAGGACGGTATGCTTCCTGCGAGGATAAGCGTGTCGCCGTCCGAAAGCTTGTCAAGCTTTGCAAAAAGAGCGTTGATAGCGGCTTCGTCAATGTCAGGTCCCTGTCCGTTGAGTTCGGTCTCCTCGGTGGATTTTATCTTGACATTTATTCTTGAATTTCCGTTTTTAAGGCGAACGAAATCTGCATCAATGCCCATTTCGGAAAGTCCGTTTTCTATCGCTTCGCCCGTGAAGCCTGCCGTGAAGCCAAGCGCCTTTGAGTCGATGCCAAGCTCTCTCAATACTATTGAAACATTGATACCCTTTCCGCCGAAGTACATTTCTTCCTTTTCGGAACGGTTCGTTGCGCCGAGCTTCATTTCGCCCGTATGAACAACATAGTCGATAGCAGGGTTGAAAGTTACTGTATAAACCATGTCACATTACCTCCTTGATATTTGCCTTTGAAAGATATTTTTTATCCTGAAGCTTGTCCGTGATGATATTCACTCTGCCAAGCTGTGTGAACGTTATTGCCGAAACCTGACCGAATTTGGAGTGGTCTGCAAGAATATAAACTGTTTGACTGTTCTGAACCGCAGCTGTCTTTACGCTCGCTTCGTTTCGGTCGGGGGTCGTAACGCCCGATGAAAGTGAGATACCATTCGCACCGATGAAGCATTTTGTAAAGTTGTAGCTTTGCAGACTGCTCACACATTCCGCTCCGACGATAGCTTCCGTTGTGACCTTTATCTCACCTGCGGGGATATAGACCTTGAAGCCTCTCTGCGCAAGCTTTTTTGCGTGTACGAACGCATTTGTCACGAATATCACGCTCTTGTCGGGGAGAAAATCTATCATCTTTTCAGTGGTCGTTCCTGCATCGATGAAAACCAAGTCGCCGTCATCGATGAGCGAAGCCGCATATCTCACTATCGCCGTTTTTTCCTCGGTGAAAAGCTTCGACTTCGATTCAACGTCATTTTCCACCATACTAAACGAACGGTCGTCAGCGGCTATCGCACCGCCGTGTACTTTTTTCAGCAGACCCTTTTCGTCAAGCTGCGTAAGGTCACGTCTGACGGTCGATTCGGACGCTCCAAGCTGCTCGCAAAGCTCCGTCATTGTGACGCTGCCGCTGCGCTTTACCTGATCGAGTATAAAAGCGTGTCTTTCTTCCGTAAGCATTTTCAGCACCTTCTTTTTTGAATGTATTTGAACGTTTGTGATTGTTTCTGCTATGATAATAACACAGCTCAATAAGAAAATCAATAGTTTTCGGTCAAAAACATTCAAAAAGCTTTATTTTTGTATATTTGTATAAGTGTAAGCTTTTTGAATTGTGCATTATAACAATATATACTGCACAATTTTGCGTCAAACTATACATTTCGCATACTGCAAACATTATTTTTGCGGCGTGCAAGCTTCATAAACGTTCATTTCCATTCAATTTATACCGATGAAATTTTATTCTACAGATATAATGAGTGGAATTATCGTCTTTTTCAGCACGTCTTTTCGCAAAATGAAACTTTTCCCACTCTTTAAACGGTCAAAAAACTGCAATATTATTTTCAGCAATATTATTTTACATACAATTTAATTGACAAACTATCCCTTTGGTGTTATAATTATTTTGCAAAAAATATAAATATTTGACCACGGAGGTGAATAAAGTGGCAAACGGCGATAGCTGCGGGTCAAACGGGCGATCATACAGATATTTTCATACAGCTGATAAGGCTCGCTTTGCGCTGCCATTTTATTCACTGTAAATAACGATACCTGCCCGTATATGACCTGCAGCGACTGTCATATACGGGATTTTTATTCCCCGATGTCCGTCAGTTTGATGTACAGCATACATTAAAAAGAAACGGAGGACATTCCAATGAAGAACACGGAAAACACTATTGTAAAAGCACCTGAATCCGAAGCTGAAAAAAATCCGCACTTCAACGAAATAACCGCAATAATCACAGGCAATGATTCGCCAAAAGCGATGATGAACCGTCTGGACGATTATCACGGCAGCGATATTGCAGATGTTATCAGCAGCCTTACTGTTCAGGACAGAAAAAAGTTCTACCGCATTTGCAGCGAGGAGATGCTCGGTGATATTTTTGAGCATCTTGACAAAAAAGACGCAGGAACCTATCTCAACGAAATGGATATCCGCAAAGCAGCAGCTCTCATATCCACACTCGATACCGATACTGCCGTAAACATTCTTTCCGAGATCGATAAGGACAAGCGCAGTCTTATAATTGATACCGTTGACCCCGATATCCGAAATGAACTGAAGCTCATCGCCTCCTTTGATTATGAGGAAATAGGCAGCAGAATGACCACCAACTGCATAATCATCAAAGATGATATGTCGATAAAGCAGGCAATGACCGCGCTTACCAGTCAGGCAAAAGAGAATGACAATATCTCAACACTGTTCGTTGTTGACGAAAACAATGTTTTCAGCGGCGCTATCGACCTCAAAGATCTTATCACCGCAAGGAGCGAGGACGAGCTGAGCGGTCTTGTTGCGACCTCATTCCCCTATGTATATGCCACAGAACAGACCTCCGACTGTATCGAAAAGCTGAAAGATTATTCGGAATATATCATACCCGTTCTGGACGATTCAAACCGACTGCTCGGCGTTATCACCGCGCAGAACATCATCGAAGCCGCCGACGACGAAATGGGCGAGGATTACGCAAAGCTTGCAGGTCTTACTGCCGAAGAAGATCTAAACGAACCCATTATGCAAAGTATGAAAAAGCGTCTGCCGTGGCTGCTGATACTGCTTGCGCTCGGAATGCTCGTTTCGACAGTTGTAGGCGCGTTTGAAAAGGTGGTCGCACAGCTCACGCTGATAGTTGCGTTCCAGTCGCTTATCCTTGATATGGCAGGTAACGTAGGTACGCAGTCACTTGCGGTGACTATCCGAGTGCTTACAGACGGACAGCTTTCGTTCAAGCAAAAGCTTCATCTTGTATCGAAAGAAATGCGCATCGGACTGCTCAACGGTGTGCTTGTCGGAGCGCTTTCGTTTGCCGCAGTCGGTCTTTACATCTTTCTTTTCAAGGGCAAAGACCTTATGTATTCCTTCGCAATGTCGGGCTGTATCGGAATTTCGCTCATACTCTCAATAATCGTATCCAGTGCAGTCGGAACGCTCATGCCGCTTTTCTTCAAGAAGATAAAAATAGACCCTGCCGTTGCTTCCGGTCCGATGATAACCACTCTCAATGACCTTGTTGCAGTCGTTGTTTACTATGGAACAAGCTGGATATTCCTTATCAATACGCTGCATCTTGCATAAACTTTTATCAAAAAAGCTTTGACTTAAACATAAAATAATAACGCAGGTGATATTTTATGTGGATAGCATTCGCATTCGGCTCTGCCCTTTTTGCAGGCGTTACCTCTATCCTTGCAAAAATAGGCATCAAAAACACCGATTCGACCGCCGCAACGGCTGTACGAACCATAATCATTCTCTTTTTCTCATGGGTAATGGTGTTCGTCACGGGACAATTTGGCGGCATTAACGATATTTCAGGCAAGACGCTCACATTCCTCATACTTTCGGGACTTGCAACGGGCGGAAGCTGGCTCTGCTACTTCAAAGCGCTCCGGATCGGTGATGTAAACAAGGTCACTCCCGTTGACAAATCAAGCACCGTACTCACGATGCTGCTCGCGTTCATCATTCTCGGCGAGGAACTGAACCTGCTGAAAATAGTCTGCATTATCCTCATCGGCGCAGGCACTTACCTTATGATAGAGAAGAAGAAAACCAATGTCAAAACAACGGGCAAAGGCTGGCTTTTCTATGCCGTACTCTCCGCCGTGTTCGCAAGCCTTACCTCTATCCTCGGCAAGATAGGCATAAGCGATGTCCCCTCCAACCTCGGCACGGCGATACGAACGATAGTCGTTCTCATTATGGCATGGATAATGGTCTTTGTCACGAAAAAGCAGGACGAGCTGAAAAAGATAGACCGAAAGAGTATGCTTTTCATCTGCCTTTCGGGACTCACAACAGGACTTTCGTGGCTTTGCTACTACAAGGCATTGCAGGACGGTCAGGCGAGTATCGTTGTGCCGATAGACAAGCTGAGCATTCTCGTCACGGTCGCTTTTTCCTATATCGTGCTGAAAGAAAAGCTCACAAAAAAATCATTTCTCGGGCTTGTGCTTATAACCGCAGGAACGCTTCTCCTTGTTATATGATTGGAAAGGAATTTTATGACGGAAATTGATTTCAGAATACTTGACTTTATTCGGGAAAAGCTTTCAAACGGCTTTTTCGACTTTGCTATGCCGAAGCTGACCGCGGTCGGAAATATCGGTCTTATATGGATATTCATTGCCGCCGCAATGGTCATAAGCCGAAAATACCGACGCAGCGGCATCGAGCTTGCCGCAGGACTTGCAGGCTGTGCACTCATCGGAAATCTTCTGCTGAAAAATCTCGTCGCACGTCAGCGACCTTGCTGGATAAATGAAACCGTTGAGCTTCTCATAGCAGTGCCGAAAGATTATTCTTTCCCCTCGGGTCACACTATGACAGCGTTTGCCGCAGCCGCTATCATACTCCATGCAAATAAGAGGCTCGGGATCGCTGCGTACATTCTTGCTGCTGTTATCGCATTTTCAAGACTGTACCTGTATGTTCATTTTCCGACCGATGTTCTCGCAGGCGCGGTAATAGGAACGCTTATCGGTATTGCCGTTTGCTTTTTCTCGAAGAAATTCTTCCCGCCAAAAGATCTGCAAAACACTGACAAATAAAATCAGCCGCACATCAAACCCAAAAGGTAAGATGTGCGGCTTGTTTTTTTACCAATCACTGTCCCAGTCGGAATCGCCCGCGTCCCAACTGTCATAACTATTGCTGTCCCAGTCGTTGCTGTCCCAATCATCATCCCAGGAGTTGCTGCTGTTATAATACTGACTGTCGGAAAAGTCGCCTGCACCGTAACCGGAAGAATAATCCTTGCCGTCATAATAGCTGCTCGAATTATTCGACAGCTCACTGTCAACATCGTATGCGTGCGACCAACCGCCGTAAGGGTCATAATAATACCAGCTGCTGTCGTCATAATAATAGTACGAATTATCGTATGTATAATATCCGCTGCTCGGAGAATGGTCGTTCAAAGTGGCAAATACTGCGCCGCCGACGATAAGACCCACGATCAGAAGCACTATCAGCCAGGTGAAATCAGGCTTTTTTCTTCTCGGTTTCGGCGAAGAAATTATGTTTTTACTCCCGCTGTTTTTTTCTTTTCGGAGAAGTACCTCGGACTTGAGCTTCTGATATATCTCATTTACCGCGTAGACTTCGTCCTTGCCTTGATAGCGTATCGCACGAGTTCCGTCAGCCTTGTTTTTGTAAACAACAAAATCGCCGTTTTCATCCTTGTAAATACCGAATGCCTTAGGCTCTTTGTAGTCCTCACCGATGAAAAACCTCATCTTCTCCAAAGGCATATTGTGCGAAGCGCAGAAGCTTTTCAGCTCCTCAATAGTCTTTGGAACGCCCACAGCCGCCCTCGCAACGCCCTCATTCGGCGCGCCGCAGTTGGGACAAACCTCATCGGTATCGCTTATAAGCGAACCGCAATAGCTGCACTTTATTTTCATCTATAAATAATGTACTTCCCGAAAAAAGTACATGTCCCCCTTTCCTTACAATTTTTATGAACATTGTATTACATTTATTATATATTATTTTAAAAATAATTGCAATAGTATTTCTCAAATTTTTTGACTTTTTACAAAAAACTGACCTCCCCCTAATACAAGAGAGAGGTCAACATTCCGGTCATCTTCCGTCAGTCCGTTATTTACCTGCTGTGCAGACATTTTAATTTACCGTATCCGCTCGGGTATTATTTAGGGATACGCCGATCAAAGCAAAACGTATTATCAGCGCTCCCTTAATATGAGTTCAGACGCTTCTTTTTCTGTAATATAATCCGCCTTTTCCATTTTGTCAATGACTATCGCCGTGCGCCTGACCGCAAACTCGGACGATACATCGGGCGAATATGCACTCGGGGCATTCGGCAGTCCTGCAAGCATTGCACATTCATAATCGGAAAGCTCCGATACGGATTTCCTGAAATATCCTTCTGCCGCCGCGTCAATGCCGTAATATCCGCTGCCGAAATAGATGCTGTTCACATAGAGAGCGAATATTTCTTTCTTGGAAAATGACTTTTCTATCCTGAAAGCCATAAACGCTTCCGCAAATTTCCGCTCAAGCTTTTTCTCCTGAGTGAAGAATTCGTTTTTCGCGAGCTGCTGCGTGATAGTGCTGCCGCCCTGCTCCGGCGACATTACCTTTATATCGTGCAGAACTGCTCTGCATATCGCAAATATGTCGATACCGCTATGCTTCCAAAATCTTTGATCTTCCGCCGCAATGACAGCATTCACATAAAATTCGGGCAGGTCGTCATAGTCAACGAACCGACAGCGGCTTTTTATATCCGCCGCCATTTCGGAAACGCTCTTTTCATCAAGTGCAGAAGTGTACATTTCATATCCGTGATAAGCATAATATCCCAGCACCGCCAAAACTCCGAGCAGCAGGATAATTACTGAAACAAGGATAGTCCCTTTTATTGCTTTTAACCTTTTCTTCATTTTGTCATATCCTTTCTGTCAGAACCTGTCTTCATAAGAAATGTATGCGGATTTTCGAGCATAATTTTGTTGCAGACAAGGCAAAAATCCGCAGGCGTGCTGCCGCACGGCAAGGATTTTTAACGCAGTATGCAGCAAAATTTGCCGAAAAGACGTGTGCATATGCTTATGAAGACAGGTTCTCAGGTCTGCCAAGCAATTTATCCGTAATATCGGACACGATCTTTATCGCCGAAACAAGTATCATCGTGACCGCCATCAAAGCTGAAATGACGACCAAAGCCGCAATCTGTGCGAGCGGACAGACAGTCTTTTTCATAGCATCATTCCCTGTCACTGACGATCTTATAGTAGCTGCCCGATGTTATCATATACACTGCCGTGTACAGGATTCCGAACAATACAAAGCAGCAAAGCGTCACTATTGCAAAAAGTCCCTTGTCCGTCAAGCCGAACAGCATAAGCAGCCTTGAAACTATACCGAATGCAAACGCCATGTGTACGCCTGCTGCGGCGAGCGGTGCAAAAAATACCGTAAGCACCTGCGAATTTATGCTCTTTCTTATCTCTGATTTCGTCATTCCGACCTTTTGGAGAATACCGAACTTCGACTTGTCCTCGAAGCCCTCGGATATCTGCTTGTAATACATTATAAGCACTGCCGCGGCTATGAACACCGTGCCGAAAAGGATACCGAGGAAGAACAAACCGCCGTAGAGAGCGTAAAAATCGTTTCTGCCGCTTTCAAGTCCGTCCAATCCCACGCCTGCCCAGTCATCGGGGTGTTCCTCTCTGATCTTGACAATGCTGTCGTTCAGTTCCTTGGTTATTTCTATCTGTTTATCCGCATCGCAGGAAAGGTCAAATGCGTAATAATCGTGCATATAGGAAGAATATGCGCCGTAAATGCCGAGCTGAAGATCATACAGTTCCTTTACAACGTCTTCGTCCTTTACAAAGATGAAAGCAGACGGTGTCATCTGCGCAGCATCAACGCCGTTCGGAACGAAAGCATCAATATGTTCTTTGATGTTAAACGTGCCGTATTCCGCAATTGTGAGTGTATCATAGTTATAGTCTTTTTTGGTCGTGCAGATAAGTGCTTCGCCGTCCGAAAGTGTTTCATTTTTGCCCATAAGACGGTTGTAATCGGCGAGTGTGATGATAAAAAGCTGACGGATATCGGAGATTCCGACCTCATCTCTTCGGTTCGTGTCAAGTATGACTTCACTTCCGACAAAACCGCCCGAAATGTCAAGATAGCTGTAGTACAGGATATTTTCGGGCTTTTCGCCGTATTTATCAAGCACAGTTTTCACGGCACTTCTGCTGAGCGAAACGGGTATCTCATCTGTAGAATAGGTGTCAACGACAATATCCCTCGGATAGCGGCGGGCGAGCATATCTTCTTCGCCAACATAAAGGCATATCGTGGAGGAAAGCGTCACAAGCACCATTGTTGACAGTATGCATATCGAAGCCAGTCCTGCGCCGCTTCGCTTCATTCTGTAAGCCATTTGCGAAACGGAGATGAAGTGGTTCGTTTTGTAATAATACTTTTTGTTCTTCTGCAAAACCTTGCACAAAGCGACCGAACCCGAAACAAACAGCATAAACGTTGCGGCAATTACCATTATCACAGCCGCGAAGAATGCGAATATTGCTTCAAGCGGATTTTGGATATAAACGGCAAGGAAATAAGCCGCTCCGAGGATAAGCGCACCCAATACGGCGAGAAAATAGTTCGCTTTCGGCGGCTTTTCACCCGAATTTTCGCTTTTCATAAGCTCTATCGGGTTGGAAAGGTGTATCTGACGAAGCGAATTTATCAGTATGAGCAGGAATATCACCGCATAGTAGACCATTGCGTGGATTATCGACTTTGGCTCTGCATTAAAGGTGTATGAAGCCGCGCCGCCAAGCATTTTTGTGAGCGCAAGTTCCGCAAGCTTTGAGAAAAGTACACCGCAGGTTATTCCCACAGCGAGCGAGGATAAATATATGATAAAGGTTTCCCATAAAAGTATTCGCGCGATGTTACGCTTATCCATTCCGAGAATATTGTAAAGTCCGAACTCGGTTTTTCTTCGGCGGATAATGAATGAATTCGTGTAAAAGAGAAAAACTGCGGAAAAAACGACCATTACGCCGCAGCCCATATAAAGGAGCATCTGCATTGTTGTTCCGCCCTGCATTTCCTTTACAAAACTGCTGACGGTAAGAAACGATGTGATGTAGTACATCATTATCATTCCTGCGCAGGTGAGGATATACGGCAGATAAATGCGGCGGTTCTTTTTTATGCCGTTGACCGCAAGCTTCGGGTACAGAAGCATAGTGTTCATCAGACCGCACCTCCCGAAGCGATAAGGGTGAGGGTATCGGAAATTTTCTTGTAAAACTCCTCATTCGTGCAGCTTCCTCTGTAAAGCTGGTGAAAAACTTCGCCGTCCTTGATGAAAAGCACACGGTTTGCATGGCTTGCCGCCTTGACGGAATGCGTTACCATAAGTATGGTCTGCCCCTCGGAGTTGAGCTTTGAGAATACGGCAAGAAGCTCATCGGAGGCTTTTGAATCAAGCGCGCCTGTCGGCTCGTCCGCAAGGAGAAGCTTCGGCTCGGTTATCATTGCTCTTGCGGCGGCTGTCCTCTGCTTCTGTCCGCCCGATATCTCATACGGATATTTGTCAAGGAGATGTGTTATGCCAAGCTTTTCAGCAGCAGGCATAAGCTTTTTCTCCATTTCGCCATAGCTCATTCCCATAAGCACCAGCGGCAGGAGAATGTTGTCCCTCACGGTAAAGGTATCGAGGAGATTGAACTCCTGAAAGACAAAGCCGAGATTGTCACGCCTGAACTTTGCCGTTTCCTTTTCTTTAAGCTTTGCAATATCAGCGCCGTCGAGCAAGACCTTTCCTCCCGTCGGCTTATCGAGCGCGGCAAGAATGTTGAGGAGGGTCGTTTTGCCCGAGCCGCTCTCGCCCATTATTGCGATGTATTCGCCCTTTTCGGCGGTAAAGTTCACATTTTTAAGAGCTTCGACCTTTGCTGAACCGATCCGCGCAGTGTAAGTTTTTTTCACGTTTGTTACTTCAAGTATAGGCATTGCTGTCATTTCCTTTCTGAATTTCTGATATAAGTATAACAGAAAAGGAAAATGTACGCCATTGATACGGCTTACATTTTCCTCAAAAAGCTTACAATTTTGTAAGGTCATTCAATTTCAAGCCTGCTTCTTTCAAGAAACAGCTTTATCACAGTGCCGCTGTCACCGCTTTCCGCGGTTATCTTGTGTCCGAGCTTGCCGCATATTCGTCTGCACAGATACAGACCTATGCCGCTCGCCTTTTTGTCAAGCCTGCCGTTGCAGCCCGTGTAGCCTTTTTCAAATATTCGCGGAAGATCTTCGGGGGCAATGCCTATTCCCGTGTCCCTTATGCAAAGCGTAAGCGGCTCTTCGCAGTATATCTCGACCTCACCCGACGGAGTGTATTTCACAGCGTTTGATATGACCTGCTCAATGACGAAAAGAAGCCATTTTTCATCGGTGAGAACAGTCTTTTCAAGCGGCTTATAGACAAGCTTTAACTGCCTGCGAATAAACTGCGATGAGAATTTCCGCACAGCCTGCTTTACGATGCTGTCAAGGTCATATTCCTTTATCACAAGGTCGGTGCTGTCGCTGTCAAGGCGAAGATAGCAAAGCACCATTTCGGCATACTGCTCTATTTTCTGCAAATTTTCCGAAAGCTCACTGTATTCGGGACTGTCGCCGTTCTGCAGGATAAGACCCATTGCGGCGATAGGCGTTTTTATCTGATGCACCCACATCGTGTAGTAGTCGGTCATATCCGAAAGCTTCTTGGCGGCCTCATTTTCCGCCGATCTCAGCGAATCACAGAGGGTATTTATAAGCCTTGTATAGTCCTCTTCAATGCCACTTTGGGGCAATGGGATATTTTCCGCCGAAAGAGTTATCTCATCGGCAAGCTTTTGCAGGATTTTTCGTCTTCGCTTATATGAAATAAAACCAACAGCTGTGAAAACCGCCCCGAAAAAGCCGCTTAAAACCGCGCCGTACAGCACGGGCGCAAGCGGCAGTTCATACAGCGAAAACACGACCGCAAAAACTACACATATAATGAGCCATACTATTATATTTTTCTTATGAGCCGATATAAATTCTCCGAACATCTTCATTTACTCCACAATATAACCCATACCCGATCTTGTTTCGATAAAATCGGCAAGTCCCGATCTTTCAAGCTTTTTCCGAAGCCTTGATACATTGACCGTGAGGGTGTTCTCGTCAACATAGCTGTCCGTTTCCCAAAGCTTGTTCATAAGAAAATTCCTGCTCACAACCTTTCCCTTATTTTCGAGCAGGGTCAGCAGGATACGGTACTCGTTCTTCGTAAGGTCTATTTTTTCGCCGTTGAAAGAGAGCGTTGCGTCGGACACGTTCAGCATCGCACCCTTATGAGCGATAACATTCGTTTCCGAACCGAAATCATAAGTTCGGCGAAGTATCGCCTGAATCTTCGCCATAAGAACGGTAAGGTCGAACGGCTTCGCAATAAAATCATCACCGCCCATATTCATCGCCATAACGATATTCATATTATCCGAAGCGGAGGAAAGGAACATAACGGGAACTTTGGATATTCTGCGGATCTCCGAGCAGAAATAAAACCCGTTATAATACGGCAGACCGATATCCATTATCACAAGGTGGGGTGAGAACTCTGTAAACTCGGTCATTATATCCTTGAAATTCTCCGCGCACTTTGCTTCAAAGCCCCATTTTTCAAGGTGATTTTTTACGGCGTTTGCAATGGTGCGGTCGTCTTCTATTATAAGTATTTTGTACATTAAGGGTCTCCTTTTTTATGCTTTTCTTTTATTATAGCATATAAAAAAGCATAATACAACTTAACAGAGAAAACATTTTCCCTCGATTTATTTTTTGAACATTGACTATATCCCTGCCGTATGCATTTCCGCCGCAAACACAACATCATCTGTTTCCGCTTCGGAAAGCGTCAGCCAAAACGTCAAGTACGGAAAGGTAACTTCGATAAGCGGAACAAAGATAAAGCTCGCACTCGGCGAATACACTGAAAAAGCTGCCCCTGACGGTATGCAGGACGGTCAGACACATCCGACACCTCCCGACGGAGACAGCAACGGCGGAACACCTCCCGAGAAGCCTGAAAATGGCGGAAACGCACAAAGCCGCCCGAAAAGCCTGACGGCGGCAAGCTCGCAGCTGTAAAATAATTCACGCTTGAACTTCATTTTCCCAAATAAACCAAAATATCTCCGCATACCATTCAAAAATGATATGCGGAGATATTATTTTGTGGGGTTCTCTAAAAACCGAAACAAAATAATACTTCGTATTATTCGCAAATTTTC
>UQKC01000024.1 GCA_900541495.1 uncultured Ruminococcus sp.
TTATCCCCAACATACCGATAATCCCAAATCCAGCCGTCTGATTCCCTATAAAAATTTTTCCTGTCGTAAAAAAGCGGAGCAAAATCAATTCCAAATTCCGAATTCGGAATTATTTTTATTCCGTAGTGGATGGGTGACCCGTCCACTACATTTTATATCGATTTTATGCAAAATTTTTGCGCGATCATCGGGCGGATGTAGAATCCGCTCCTATGAAAACCGAGAACGCCGCAATTTTTCGGCGTTTTATCCCCAACATACCGATAATCCCAAATCCAGCCGTCTGATTCCCTATAAAAATATTTTTCCTGTCGTAAAAAAGCGGAGCAAAATCAATTCCGAATTAAATTAAGCTCTTCCGCAAGCCTTAAAAATTCCTCCATAGAAAGCTGCTCGGGGCGCGCGTTTGCAGGGATTCCTGCATTTTCGACCGCCTGTGCGATGAGCAGCTTTTCCATTCCCATTGAGGACGAAAGCGAGTTAAGAAGATTTTTTCTGCGCTGAGAAAACGCTCCGCGAACCGTCTTGAAGAAGAATTCTTCGTCCTGCGCCTTGTATCGTCCGTCATTGTGGATATCCAGCTTTATAACGCAGGAATCAACATTCGGCGAGGGCATAAAGCTTCCCCTCGAAACGTTGAACAGCAGCTTTGGCTCGGAGTAGTAGCGCACCGCCGCAGTTACCGCGCCGACATCACGCGTTCCCATTTCCGCGCAAAGCCGCGTTCCTGCCTCTTTCTGAACCATAACGGTTATCGAGGTCAGCGGCAGACGGCTTTCGAGCAGCATCATTATTATCGGCGAAGTTATATAGTACGGGAGATTTGCGCAGACTGCAACCTTCATTCCCTCGAAATTTTCCTTTATCACTTCCGCAAGATCGATCTTCATAACGTCAGCGTTGATGACCTTGACGTTTTTATGCTCGGCGAGCGTTTCTTCGAGTATCGGGATAAGGCGCTCGTCAATTTCAATTGCGACCACCTTGTCAGCGCGCTTTGCAAGCTCGTGCGTGAGAACACCTACGCCCGTTCCTATCTCGATTATCCCCGTTCCCGGTGCTGCGCCGCCCATTTCAGCTATCCTCGGGCAGACGGTCGGGTTGACGAGAAAGTTCTGTCCCAAGGCTTTCGAGAACGAAAAGCCGTGGCGCTCGAATATATCTTTTATTACCTTTATGTCGGTCAAATTTTCCATAATTTAGCCTTTCAAAACAAATACAAAATGCCGAGGAATATCGGCTGATGAATAACATAGAACCAAAGCGAGTATCTTCCTATGAAGTTTGCAGCGCGTGCCTTTATCCGCGCGTAGAAAAGCTTCGGGAACTTTTTCTCAGCTATCGGGCGTGAAAGTGCCGCTCCCGCAATGTATAAAAAGCCGTTCGGGATAAGCGGAAAGAAATCCGATGAGTAAAATTCGCTTGACAATATACCTATCGTATAAGAAAATTGTGAATTTTCAGGCAAATTCAGCTTTATATCGGTGAAAAATAGGTGCAGCAGACCGCCCTTATCTGCAAAATCTATTGTCACGAAATATAACAGCATACTCACCGCGAGCAGAATCCGCCAGTCTATTCGCCGAATGATAGGCTTTGCCAGTCCGCAGAGCATCATCATCACGCCGAAGAACGAAAGCGCGCCGAACACTGCAACGCTGTCGTGCATAAAAAGGTCGGTCACTATCGTGAAAATACTGCCCATAAAGAACAACACCGCTCCCCTGCGCACACTGTCGTGCGAAAACGAACTGCATATTCCCGAAACGATTATAAGCAGTGCGAGGAACGCTTCGTGCAGAACATCGAACCACTTCGCGCCAAAGAATGTAATGTTCATTTCCTTTACAGTGATAAGGTCATAGCAAAGGTGATAAAACATCACATAAATGAGCGAAACTCCGCGCAGAAGATCGAGCAGTTCTATTCGGTTGCTCCGCCCGAATCCACCCGAGATTCCTTGTTCGCCGCTCATCACATATTCTCTCCTGCAAGACAGCCCGTTGAGAACGCTATCTGCAAATTGAAGCCGCCCGTATAGCCGTCCACATCAAGAACTTCGCCTGCAAAGTAAAGTCCCTTTACAAGCTTTGACTCCATTGTTTTTGGGGAAACCTCGCTGACCTTAACGCCGCCGCTCGTAACTATAGCCTCGGCAATCGGTCGAAAGCTCCGTATATGCACGGGAAAAGCTTTCAGAAGCGAAACGAGCCGCTGACGCTCCTGCTTTGTGACGGAGTTGACCTGCTTTTCACCGTCGATGCCCGAAAGCTCAACGACCGTCGGTATCATTTTCGACGGGAGAAGCTTTGAAAGCGAGTTTGCAAAAATTCGGTTCGGAATCTCCTTAAAATCACGCAGTATCCTCTCGTCCAGCTTTTTCTCATCAAGCGCAGGCTTTAGGTCGATACAGAAAATGTAGCGTCCGCTCTCGACCTGCGGAATATGGCTCGATGCGCTCAGAACGAGCGGACCCGATACGCCGAAATGCGTGAAAAGCATCTCCCCCATTTCGGAGAAAACGACCTTGTTTTTCACCGTGTCTTTGAGTGTGAGCACAACATTTTTCAGCGAAAGCCCCATCATATCGCGGCAGTAATCATCGTCCGATTCAATAGGCACAAGTGACGGTTTTATGTCCGTTACAGTGTGTCCAAGCTCCTCGGCGAAGCGATAGCCGTCACCGTCCGAACCCGTTCCGGGGTAGGACTTTCCGCCCGTTGCGATGAGTACGGACGGAGCGAAATATGTCCTGCTGCCGCACTTCACGCCCTTTACAGCGCCGTCCTCAACGATGATCTCCGTAACCTTTGAAAATATCCTGTTCACGCCATAATCTTCGCAGCCCTGTTCAAGCGCACGGACGATATCCTCCGCCTTGTCGCTGACGGGAAAAACACGGTTTCCTCTCTCCGTTTTGAGCGGAACGCCGAGCCTTTCAAAAAAGTCCATACAATCCTGCGAGTTGAAGCCTGCATAAGCCGAGTAAAGAAACCTCGGGTTTGTCGGGATATTCGCAAAGAAATCGTCCGATGTGCAGTTGTTCGTAACGTTGCAGCGACCTTTTCCCGTTATGGATATCTTCTTGCCGCAGCGGTTCATTTTTTCAAGCAGCAGTGTGCTTTTGCCCAGCCCTGCGGCTGTTATCGCAGCCATCATTCCCGCAGCGCCGCCGCCTACTATTATACAGTCATAAGAATTTGACATTTTTTACTCCTTAAAGATGCCGAGCCGTTTTATTTCGGCAATAAGCTTGTCCGCCATTTTGCGGTGAGTTACAGCGCTCGGGTGCCATTCCGAACCGATGCCGTCCTCCTCACGCTGAACATCGAAGCCGAGCGAGGTTATCCTTTCATCAGCAAGCACTTTCACAGCATTTTCGACCTGCGGCAAAAGCTCCCGACCCATTGCTCCGAGTGCGCAAATAATGTGCGCCTGCGGATTTTTCTCGCGGATATGCGCGATGAATTCACAGTAGCAGTTTTCAAACGCCGCCGTGCGCTCGGGTATTCCCCTTGTGAAATCCTTGTCGTTCGTTCCGAGATTCACAACGATAAGCTGCGGTGCAAAGCGTGAAAAATCCCACTTTTCGGGTTCATTTCCGAGCATACCGTCAACAGCCTTGTCGGTATAGTCATATATAACGGGCATTGTCCATGCGTTGTCGGGTTCGGTCACGCTTTCGTCCTTGACCGAGTTCGAGTAAACCCCTATCGCAGTCCATGAAGTGAGCTGATATTCTGCGCCAAGCCCATTCGCCGTGAGCGAAGCATAGTTTATAAGCGGATTTTCGGTCGATGTCCTGAAGTTGTCGCATACCGACTTGCCCTCAATGCCAAAGCCGCAGGTTATCGAGTCGCCGACAAATTCTATCCTGCGCTCGGAACAAGGCTTTGTCGCCGTCAGCTTTCCATTAGCATTGAAAGACAGCACTCCCACCTTTGAAAAGGCGTTTTCCGAAAGCTTTACAAGCCTGATGCGGACTTTTTCCGCCTTTTCACTGCGGTAAAGCTCATATTCGGCTGTCCCCTCGCTGACAGCAAAACGCTTTGAAAGCTTTCCGTTCACAAGCACAGCCATATAAGGCTGAAAATTCTCTTTCCAAGCCTCGTCATTCACCCAGTCGGTCGTAAGCTCCGCCGAAAGGCTCGTCCCGTCAAAGTCGAACTCCGCACCCGTCAGCGAGTAGCCGAGCCATAACGTTCCGTTTCGCATAAGTGTTCGTCCGAGCCTGCGTATATCGGCATTTTCAGCCGAAATTTTCATTATTTCACTCATTTTTATTATCCTCTTCGAGAAAATCAACACCGATATAGTCAGCGAAAGCTTTGTAAATATCGGGATGGGTCTTTTTCGTGCGGAGCGGCTTCAAATTCATATCGGTGAAGAAATGTGAGGTTTCACCCGTGGCTTTGAGCTCGCCGCTGTCCTTGCCGATGACACGGTAGGTTATGCGCATTTTGAATCCGTTGAACTCCTCGACTTTCAGCACGATAAGCACAGTTTCATCGAAGCGGACAGCGTTTTTATAGTCTGCCCTCGCCGAAAGAACGGGTATCATCACGCCGTTTTCCTCCATTTTCGCATAAGGATAGCCAACCTCGTTCAGAAAGTGTATGCGAGCCTCCTCGAACCAGCGGATATAATTCGAGTGGTGGACGATGCCCATTTTATCGGTTTCATAGTAAAAACCCTTGCGCTCGTAAAGTTTAATTGCCATTTCGCTTTCCGCCTTTCTTATTGTATTCGTCCTCGTGTTTCATCATAAAAAGGAACTTCGGCGGAACGGGAAGCTTCCATTCCATTTCCTTGCCGAGATAAGGGATATAGATAACAAGTCTGTCTGCATGAAGTGCCAGACGGCGGATAGGGTTCGTGTCAGCGCCGTATTTCTTGTCGCCTGCAATGGGGCAGCCCATTTCGGAGAAGTGCGCTCTGATCTGGTTCTTGCGTCCCGTTTCAATGTTCACCGCAACCAGCGAGTAGTCACGGCTCTCGCGCTTGACCTCATAATTCGTTATGGAAAGCTTTCCGTCGCCCTTGTTTCGGGAGGAATATACGAACATACTGTCCGTTTCCTTTAACCATGATTCTATCCTGCCCTTTTTCGGGTCGGGGTGACCCTCAACAACGGCGCAGTATCCGCGGTATTTCACATATTCGTTCCAATGCTCCTGCAGGTCGAATTTCACCGTGTCATTCTTGGCAAAAAGCAGTATTCCCGAGGTGTCACGGTCAAGGCGGTGAACGATGAAGATTCGGTCGTTGCGGTTCTTGCGCTTGACATATTCGGTAACAGCGTGATAAGCCGTGTTTTCCTTTTCCTCATCGGTCGCAACAGCCAGCATGCCGGCAGGCTTGTTCACAACGATGATGTTGTCGTCCTCATAGATGATGTCGGGCATATTCGGCACGTTGTCGCGCTTGTATTCGGGCTTGTACGATGCAATAGTCACGACCTGACCTGCTTTGAGCGGATAGTCGAACTGCGTAGTGACCTTGCCGTCCACCGAAACAAGACGGTACTTGAGCGTTGACTTGACCTTGTTCACGCCCTTACCTTTCATATTTTCAAAAAGGAAATCGAGCAGACCGATCGGCTCACTCACGGTAAAGCTCTGCGGCTTTGACTTTTCCTTATCATTGTTTTTGTTGTTATAGTTTCTCATATCTGACCGCCTTTTGGATTTTTAAAAGCTGATTTTCAAAAGCTGATTTTTGACATATATATTTTATTATATCATATTTATGGAAGAATTTCTATACTTTTGCGCAAAAATAACTGAAAAAACAGCAAAAACAGAACAAGTTTGTTCGTAACAAAAAATTTAAAAATTTTTCCTGAAACCTCTTGATTTACGGATAAAATTAGTATATAATATAGCCATAGCCTATGAAGTTGATAGACTTTATAAATATACTAAAGAAAAGAGGATACTATGGAAAAACGTTATATATACGCGGACAACGCCGCCACAACGGCAGTTTCCGAAAATGTCCTTAACACTATGATGCCGTTCCTTACAACACAGTACGGCAACCCGTCAAGCATCTACAAGCTCGGACGTGACGCACAGAAAGTCGTTGAAGAGGCTCGCGAAAAAGCTGCTGCCGCTCTCGGCTGCAACCCGAGCGAGATATTCTTCACAAGCTGCGGAACAGAAAGTGACAACTGGGCTATCCGCGCAACTGCGGAACGCCTTGCCGCAAAGGGCAAGAACCACATCATCACCACCGCTTTCGAGCATCACGCTGTTCTTCATACCTGCGCTTACCTCGAAAAGCATGGCTTCACCGTTACCTACCTCCCCGTAGGCGAAAACGGTGTTATTACTCCCGAACAGGTAGCCGAGGCTATCACCGACAAAACCGCTCTTGTTACGATAATGTATGCTAACAACGAGATCGGCACGATCCAGCCTATCCCCGAGATCGGCAAGCTCTGTCACGAAAAGGGCGTTCTTTTCCACACCGACGCTGTACAGGCTGTAGGTCATGTTCCGATAAACGTTGCAGAGCAGAACATCGATATGCTCTCCCTTTCGGGTCATAAGATCCACGCACAGAAAGGCATCGGTCTTCTCTATGTTAAAAAGGGCATACCAATGCCGAACCTCATCTTCGGCGGCGGTCAGGAACGCGGCAAGCGTCCCGGCACGGAGAATGTTCCTGCAATCGCAGGTCTTGGAACTGCTATCACCGACGCTTGCGCAAACATCATCGAAAAGGGCGAGCGCATCACAAAGATACGCAATAAGATAATCGACGGTATCCTCACTATCGAGGGAACAAGACTCAACGGCGACCGCAAAAAACGTCTGCCTGCAAATATAAACATCTCATTCCTCGGCGTTGAGGGCGAAGCTCTCCTGCTCCTCCTCGACAGCAAGGGAATATGCGCTTCGAGCGGCTCTGCCTGCACATCGGGCTCACTTGACCCTTCACACGTTTTGCTTTCACTCGGACTTCCTCATGAAGTTGCACACGGCTCACTCCGTCTTTCGCTCGGCGAAGATATCTCCGACGAAGATGCGGATTACATCATCGAAGCTGTAAAGGAAGTAGTCGTTCGTCTTAGAAATATGTCACCGCTTTGGGAAGATATCACAAACGGCAAGGAGCATACAAAGAAGCTTCTTCCGTTCGTTTCGGAAATCAAATCGGCAAAGTAATATCAAGGAGGTAAATTTTTATGTTATACAGCGATAAAGTAATGGACCATTTCGCAAACCCAAGAAATGTTGGCGAAATTCCCGATGCTGACGGCGTTGGCGAAGTTGGCAACGCAAAGTGCGGCGATATTATGAAAATGTACATCAAGGTTGACGGAGATACAATCACCGACTGTAAGTTCAAAACATTCGGCTGCGGCGCAGCAGTTGCAACATCTTCTATCGCAACCGAGATGATAAAGGGCAAGTCTATCGACAACGCCCTCAGCCTTACAAATAAAGCAGTAGTTGAAGCTCTCGAGGGACTTCCCCCGCAGAAGATACACTGCTCCGTTCTCGCAGAGCAGGCAGTACGTTCCGCACTCACCGACTATTACAAGCGCAAGGGTGTAAACCCCGAGCCTATCCTCGGCAAGCAATCCGAACACTGTGATCTTCACGAACTTCCGACAGACGAGTAATAATAAATGCGGAATTATTTTTACTCCGTATATCTACAATGAAAATCGTAGGACAGATTCTATATTCGTCCGTTAAATATACTTTTGGGGTTGTGTAAGGCGATACAGTAACCGAACAGACTTGTTTTCAACGCATTATCAATGAAAACAAGTCTGTTTTTTATAAAATCACCTCAATTTTCATTGTAATTCGGAATATTCTGCCCCGTCTGAAATTTTTTTATCTTAGAGATAAGAAAACGCTGATTCGCTTCGCTTTAATCAGCTTTTTCCTAAATTCAGAACTGTATTTCATATTACGAATTGTATAATTAAGTCAAACAATTACAATTCGAATAAAAATAATTTGCCATTATCCCGAAAAAATGTTGTATTTTTAAAGCTTATGTGTTATAATATTAAACATATAGACAAGTGTTCAAATTTTTTAACAATGAATTTTGATTTGTCAAGCTACAAACAAAATTCTATTCGCGAACACAAACTTATTTTCATTATAACAAAGCGCAACGCAGTGAAGCGCGGCGCGAATTGCCCGCGGGGGCTTCCCCGCTAAAAAGGAGTTGTTTAATATGAAAGGATTCGGTGCAGCATTACTCGCATTGGTTTCCGCAGCAGCAGGCGCAGCCGCCGCTGTTTATGCAATGAAGAAGCACGAAGAGCTTGAACAGTACGATTACGACTATGACGATGATGATGAGATGTACTTCGGCGATGACTGCGATGATGATTGCGATGACTGTTCTTGCAGTTCCTGCGCAAGCGAAACACCCGAAGAGCTTGACAAGCTCGATTCCGATGAGCCTGCGGCTGCTCCTGCTCCCGAAGCAGAAGATGAAACTCCCGCAAGCGAAGATTTCTAAGCTTTTTTTGCAAAGATCAAGCCGCATATCCTTTTATGGGATATGCGGCTGTTTTTTTACTTATCCAAGTTTTATTAATAGAAAAGCCGTACAAAACCTTTTAAGCGATTTTGTACGGCTAAAATTTTCATTTATTAAGCGTGATATGGTGCAAAATCTCAACTTACGATTTGTCAAGTTTTCCGCAAACACATTTTACGCAAAACCGAACACAGCAAAGCGGAGCGTGGCTCAAATTGCCCGCAGGGGCTTCCCTGCTATTTCCACCCCGTCGCAAGCTTGTGAACGAGCGCTGCGCCTATCTTTGAAAGCGGCAGCTGCTCTGTGCAAGCACCGAGCTTGTATGCTTCCATAGGCATACCGTAAACAACGCAGCTTTCCTTGTCCTGACCTATCGTGTAAGCGCCTTTTTGATGTATCTTCAGCAGACCCTGTGCGCCGTCAGCACCCATTCCCGTGAGAAGCGCCGCCGCAGTCTTTGCGCCGACCGTTTCGGCAACGCTGCGGAACAGAACATCTACCGACGGGCAGTGTCCCGAAACCTTTTCGCCCTCGTAGCACTTCACATAGTAGCCCTTTGCGTCCTTTTTCAGTTCAAGCTGAACTCCGCCTGCTCCGATTATGCAGTCGCCCTGCATTACTCTTGCACCGTCAAAAGCCTCACGCACACGGACAGCACAGCTCTTGTCGAGCCGCTCCGCATACATTCGCGTGAAAACAGGCGGCATATGCTGAACGACAACAACGGGCGGCATATTGTCGGGGAACGATTTTATAACACATTCAAGCGCGTCCGTTCCTCCCGTTGAAGCGCCGAGAGCCACAACGTAGCCCTCCGCCGCACGTTTGTCGAGCATAGCTATATCTGCCTTGTCGGGCAATTCCGGAACAGCCTTTTTCAGTGTATTTGCAGCCTGCTCGGGCGGAGCGGAAAGTCCGTCTGCCATTGTTTGCGCAGTCCTTTTTCTATAATTTGCAGGGTTTCCTGCCGCGATGATAGCTTTGGTCGCAATAATGCTCGCGAAAGTACCGAACTCGTTGTTTCGGCTCGGTTTGAGCATAAAATCCGCCGCGCCTGCCTTTTTGGCATCAGCTTCGGAGAAATTTCCGTTCGCCGTCACCATTATGCATGGCACAGGGTACTGCGACATAAGCTCCTTAACGAACTCGAAGCCGTTCATTTTCGGCATTTCAACGTCGATTATCATAACATCGGGCTTCAGCTCGGAAACCATATCCTTGGCTTCAAAAGCATCGCTTGCAGTCCCGACTACTTCGAGCGAGTGGCTCTCCGACAACTTCTGCGCAAGCGCTTCGCGAAAAAGCCGCGAATCATCGACGATTATCAGTTTTTTCTTTTTAATACTCATAGAATATATTTATGAATGGCTTAAAACCGTTCATACCTTTTTATCGCTGCTTATTTTTCTGTAAACGGCAGGCTTGATGTAGGTGTAGCGTGTGCCTTTTCCTACGCTCTCCGCGTGTCCGACATAGAGATAGCCGCCCTCTTTTGTAACATCGTAGAAGCGTTCAACAAGAGCATTCTTCGTGTCCATTTCAAAATAGATCATAACGTTTCGGCAGCTTATGAGATCGTATTTTCTTCCGACAGGTATCTTATCCATAAGATTGAACTGGCGGAATTCGATCATTTTGCGGAGCTTATCCGATGCCTGATAGGTGTTCGCATCGAGCTTGGTGAAATATTTCGTCACCCAGGCCGCGGGAACGTCTTTCATCTGGTCGGCAGTGTAAACTCCCGAAGAAGCAGCCGCGAGAACGTCGGTGTCAAGGTCGGTCGCAAGTATGCGTATCACCCAACCCTTGCCTGCGAAGTATTCATCTATCGTCATCGCAAGGGTGTATGGCTCTTGACCCGTGGACGAAGCGGCACACCATACATTGAGCGTTTTATCCTTGTTCGTCTTTTCAAAATAAGGCAGAAGCGTTGTTTTGAGATACTCAAAATGCTCGGGTTCACGCATAAAATATGTGTGATTGGTGGTCAGCTTGTTGACAAGCTGCATCATTTCCTTTCCCGTCTTGTCGGCAAAGGCAAAATCGATGAACTCCTTGAAGGTCTTGAATCCGCGCGAGGAAACCATGTTTGAAAGTCTGCCCTCAATAAGAACTCTTTTCTTTTCAAGATTTATCCCGTAGTTTTTCTTCATAAAATCTACAAGACGGTAAAAATCATCATCTGTAAGTTTAAGCAGCATTTTATTTTTGCTCCGTGAAAAATTTTTTATTCGTAATGAATGTTATTCATAATGAATGTTATTCATTTGATACGAGCTTATGACAGTCGAGGAGAAGCTTTATCTCGTCCTCGAAGTTGATAATGCTCTTTATATAGTGGTTGGCGTTGACGTTCCTGCTGTCGGGAACTTTGCTGATAATATTCTTGTCGGCAACGATAACTTCCTGAACGCGGTCAACGATAACGCCCACCTGCTCGCCGCTCTCGAATTCGAGAACAATAATGCAGGTTCTGTCGTCGTAAGGGATCTCTTCCATTCCGAAGCGCTTTCTGATGCTGATAACGGGAACTATCTTACCGCGGAGGTTGATAACGCCCTTTATGTAATCGGGTATCTTCGGAACGACTGTTATCTGTTCAATGCTGATGATCTCGTTGATGAACTCGATCTCAATGCCGTATGTTTTTTCGCCGATAGTGAAGAAAAGTATCTCCGTTCCGTCAGCGGTAAAGGTCTTTTTCTTATCGGCGGTATAAATTTCATCGCTCATTTTATTCATCTTCCTTTGAGTTATTCGGGACTGTATCAGAGCTCCCGTAGGCTCTTTATCAAATGCGGTTAAAAGTGTTCAATCAAAATCCGCCGAGGATATTTGCAACATCGAGAATGATAGTGATAGAACCGTCACCGAGGATAGAGCAGCCTGCCATACCGTTCTGCTTAACATTGAAGTTATTGAGAAGCGAGGAGAACGGCTTAACAACGACCTGCTGTTCACCGATAAGCTCATCGGCGAAGATACAAGCACACTTGCCCTCTGCTTCGGCGAGGATAACGATGCCCTCATAAAGATCTGTAGTCTTCGGTTCAAGGTCATAGATATCATAAAGTCTGATAAGCGGGAAGCACTCGCCTCTTATCATTATCATTTCCTTGCCGTCGGTGTCCTTGATAAGCTGGTTAGGCTTTACCTTGAAGGATTCTCTGATAGAATTTATCGGGATAGTGAAGATAGACTGACCAACGGAAACTTCCATACCGTCAACAATGGAGAGTGAGAGCGGGATCTTTATGATGAACTGGCTTCCCTCGCCCCACTTGGAGTCAACGGAAACCGAGCCGCCGACCTTTTCGATGTTCTTCTTAACAACGTCCATTCCAACGCCTCTGCCCGAATATTCGGTGACCTGATCATTGGTGGAGAAGCCGGGGAGCATTATCATATTGTATATTTCTTTATCAGTATATTCGCTGATAGGCTTTGTAAGAAGTCCGTTCTTTTCAGCCTTTTCAATGACTTTCTGAGCATTGATGCCTGCACCGTCATCGGCAACAACGATGATAACTTCGTTTGAGGAATTGTATGCGGAAAGGGTGATCTTGCCCTTTGCAGGCTTGCCTCTTGCGATTCTGTCCTCAACGTGTTCCTCGATGCCGTGGTCCATAGAGTTTCTTACCATGTGCATAAGAGGGTCATTGAGCTGGTCGATAATGGACTTGTCCACTTCTGTTTCTTCGCCCTCGAATACAAGGTCAACGTCCTTGCCGAGCTTGACCTTCATATCACGGACGATACGGGTCATCTTGTTGAACGCGCCCGAAATAGGAACCATTCGTATCGACATAACGGTATCCTGAAGCTCGGAGTTGAGCTTTCTGAGCTGACGTGCGGATTTCTGGAAGTTATCAAGGCGAAGTCCCTTTAAGTCGGGGTTGGAAGTTACCATAGCTTCGGTGATAACAATTTCGCCTACGAGGTCAAGGAGCGTATCGAGCTTGTTAAGGTTTACGGAAATGAGCGACTGCTTTGCGCCCGAACCCTTGTTGCCGAGCATATTGTTGATCTGCTCAACGGATTTCTTCTCAGGCTGTGCGGCAGGCTTTGCTGCAGGTGCAGGTGTAGGAGCGGCCGCCTGTGCAGGTGTTGCTGTCGGAGCAGCCTGTGCGGGAGCGGCGGGAGCAGCGGCAGGAGTGCTGTCGGAGGAAAGTATCTCGCAGCATTTTACGTTCGGGCTGCCGTTGATAGCGCGGATAACGCCCTTTGGGTCGTCCGCTTCAAAATGTATCATAAATCCGTTGTCGATGATAGTCTGTGCTGTTGCGGAGTTCTCTTCGATATCCGCAGGCTCGTATGAGAGCGACTTGCACTTGTCCTTGATATTGTTGATAACGATGAGCGCACGGAGATTCTCCATTTTGCAGTCTTCCTCAAACGTTACCTTGACGTTTATCTTGCCGACAAGCTCCACAACTCTGCCTCTTTCGGTTATGTGATAGGATTTTACGTTGGAACATTCACCAATAAGGCTTATAATGCTGTCGATATCCATATCGGAAGAGGGCTTGAACTTTATGATAAAACCGTTTTCGATGATATCCTTTGCGGTTTCGGGGTTGGTTTCGATATCGGCAGGGATATATTCAAGCTTTTCGCAATCCTCTGCAATCTTGTTTACAACGAGGAGCGCGCGGAGATTTTCCATTTTGCAGTCATCGTCGAAAGTTACCTGTACGGTCGTAAGGTCACCGTCAGCGACCGATGCAGCGGCAGGTGCGCTTGTCTGCGCAGGAGCGGGAGCAGCAGGAGCAGGGGCAGCTGTCGGAGCAGCCGAAGCCGCAGGAGCAGAAGCACCGCCTTTAAGTACAGCAGCGAAAGCTTCGATCTTCTGCATTATCGCTGTGAAGTCAGTCGGTGTGTATTCGTCCTCCTGAATGAGTTCTATCTCTGCTTTGAGAAGGTCGGACGCCGAGAAAAGGATATCGTAAAGTGCGTTCATATCGGAGATAACAGGGTTTTCCTCACGGATAACATAGAACATATCCTCGATGCTGTGCGCTAACTTTGACATATTGTCAAGACCCATCATCGCAGACGAGCCCTTTATAGTATGCATCGTTCGGAAAATTTCGTTGATCTCTTCGGTCGAAAATGAATGCTCACTCTCGGTCTTCATAAGTATCTGGTCAAGCTGTTCGAGTAAGGAAGTGGTTTCAAATATGTACACATCGACCATTGATTCCATACCGGCTTCAAATTTTGCCATTTTTAAGCACCTACCTGTTTGATTAATAATTGCGGGGAACGCTCCTTGCGAATTTGCACTGCCGCTCCGCTTTGTTTTTGATAAAGTCAAGCCGTGTCATAAAACCGCACACGGATAAGGGTTGGTCAGCCGCCAACAAATTTAAAAATTCTTGCTGAAATGTATTGCCGTTCGGTAAAAATTGTGTTATAATGGTATCTGAACATTTAAATGGACCGTAAAAATCGACTCCGAGCCATTATTATTCACAATATATACATTATACAATATTTTTCCCGTCTTAACAAGGCTTTCTCAGGAGAACTTTTCCACTATTTTTAGTTTATTTTGCACAAAAATCAATGCTTTGATTTTAAAAATCGTCAAGTAAAAATCAAGTCTTGCAATCACAAAAACCAGTGTGGAAAACTCAAAAATTATGTGAATTTTGCACAAATATATATAAAATTTCAACGCTTTTACAGTACACAAAAAATCATTAAGGAGCGATAGAGAATGTCCGATCTGCTTAATATTACAACCCCTGTTGCGCCTAAAAACTATGATTTTTCGCCGAAAAACAACCCTCAGCAGACCCAGACCGACCAAGTCTTCAACCTCGGCGACACTACAAAGGTACAGAAATCGACCGAGCGCAATCAGGAATACACAAACCAGGACAACAAGGACGGCTCGATCCTCAACACCGATATCACGCCTGCCAAAGACCCTGCCGCAGGGATAAACGTCCTCCGCTCTATCATCGGCGAAGAAACGCTGTCCGCCCTGCGCGAAAGCGGCTCTGCCGATGTCCTCAACAAAGTGACGGAATTCGCCAATGAGGTAATGCTCAAGCCTGCAAATGTTTCGGGCGATATGATAGCACAGGAGAAGCAGTCCACAGCATTCAGCGACCCTATCTGGGGCAATATGAAGGATATGCTTATGAAAACGGGTTCGAGTGACGTAGGCGAGGCTGTTTTGCAGTTCACCAAAGCCGCCGCAGACGCTTCCGCCCGTGACAGCATTGTAACTTCCGTTGCGGAAAATCTGCGCTATCTCTCCGATACAGCCGCACCGACACGTTCACTTGCGCAGCGGCTCACCGGGCTCGCGGACGGACTTACAAAGGATAATTTCAACGAAATGAAGGGCGAAATGCTCTCTCTCCTCAACGAGCTTCGCGGAAGCCTTCTTATGAACGACAAGACCGAGAACCTCATTTCGCTTGCGATATACAACATCTCACGCTTCAACGGAAGCACTTCGGCGCTCGGCGAAAGCTTCAACGCCATTCTCGATATGACACCGAATCAGGAGCAGGCGGACGCTCTCCGTCAGCTTTTTATGAACTACATAGAAAATGCCGATCTGCCGACCGATATAAAGCTTGCTTCGCTGAACACTATCGTCCAAGGCTCGGCTTCACCGTTCAGTTCGCTTTCGCTGTTGGCGGAAAAAGTCGGTGCGGCTCTCAACGAATCGGCTGTACCTTTGGAGCTTCTTATGAAAAATGCGGAGAACATCGCCTCGGACGGCGGACTTGATTCTCTGCGTCAGCTGTTCTCGCAGATGCTCCCATCGTCAATGAGCGGCGCACTAAACAATATTCTTAAAAGCTACGATTCAACAGGCAATGTGGCTTCGCTCATCGACCGACTCAGCATTATGATAAACTCCGTCGATGATATGGATAAGAAAACTATGCTCGCCGACAAGACGAACGAAATTCTCGCGAACCTGCCTTTCCTCGAGAAAGACGTTTCGTTCGCTTCGGATTCGATTTTAAATCAGCAGTCACTTATTTTGCTCTCGCAGAAGCTTGGCACGAACCTCAACGAAGCGCTCGCCGCAACAACTCCTCAGCGGCTTTCGGCTATGCTTTCCACCATTGAAACGCAGTCGGGTTCGGCTTCGATAAGAAACGTCTTTGGATCGATACTTCCGCAGTCCGAGCTCAACGAGCTCAACCTTATCCTGCGAAGCTTCAACGCAACGGGCGACCTCAACAAGCTTATCGATAATCTGAGCATTGCGCTCAATTCCGTCAATGATATGGATAAAAAGATTATCCTTGCACAAAGTATAAATCAGATGTTGAGCGGTCTTACTTCCGCAGACGGAATTAAATACAAGCCGCCGACATCAATGGAAAATCTTATGGATTTTCTCTCGAAAAATATAAACGATTCTTCGCTCAAATCGCTTTCGTCAATGAGCCGCTCGGATATGATGCAGGGATTCCTCTCAACTCCGGGAGCGATGACACCCCTTCTCCACTTCCTCGTGCCGATAAATGACGGCGGTTTCAAGGCTTTCGGCGAGCTTTGGGTAGACCCCGATGCCGAAAGCAGGACGGCAGGCGAAGACTCGCGCCAGATGTTCCTCTGCTTTGAGATCGAGGACGTCGGATACTTTGAACTTGAACTTCGCTCTTACGGAAAAAAGCTGAATGTTTCGCTCCTCTGCCCGTCGGGAACGGAGGGCGTTTTCAAGCCGCTCCGTGACAGCATACCGAAGATAGCTTCGGCGAGCGGATATTCCATGGAAAATACGACTATCGGAACGGTAATAAAGCGGCGCGATCTTACGCAGGTATTCCCGAAGATCCGTGAAAAAAGGAGCGGTCTGAATGTCAAGATATAGAAAGCCTATCACGAACGGCGCGGCAGTCGCGCTCAAATACAATCCCGAGCAGGACTACTCCCCCGTTGTTGTCGCATCGGGTCACGGCAAGGTCGCAGAGCGCATCATAAACCTTGCGGAAGAAAATGGCGTTCCCGTTTACCGTGACGATTCCACGGCGGCAATGCTTACAATGCTGAGCGTCGGCGAGGGTATCCCTCCCGAGCTTTATCAGGTTGTTGCAGGGATATATGTTCAGGTCGTTGCACTTGCGAAAAAGCAGTTTTAATACTAATTTTTAATCAAAGTGTAGGCAAAAAATCAGTATAAACCATTTTTCATTTTTGAAAGGATACTATTATATATGAAAAAGAACAAAGACGTAACTCTTATCCAGTTTACAAAGGCAGCACTCCCCATTTCCATTGCGCTCTCGATGATACTTATGCTCGGCGGCTTTATCGTCTACAAAGCTATCGCCGCTTATAACCACTATGAACGCTGGAAAGACTATGACGAGTGCGGCTTGTCCTGATTTTTCCCAAGGAGTAAAATGAATGTATATCTACAACGCTGAAATACACACAATGGAGGGCGTTAAGCCTTTCATCGGTTACGTTGGCTTTGAAAACGGCAAGATAACCTCCGTCGGCGAAGGTGAGCCTGCCGATATCCCCTCCGACAGCTTTGACGCAGGCGGAAAGAAGCTTTTCCCCGGCTTTATCGACCCACATTCCCACATCGGACTTATCGGCGACGGAATGGGCGTTGAGGGCGAGGACGTGAACGAGGACACTGACCCCGTAACTCCGCACCTGCGCACTATCGACGGCATAAACTGCTTCGACCGATGCTTTTCGGACGCTGTTGCCTGCGGCGTTACCACAGCCGTTACGGGCGTCGGCTCGTCCAACCCAATAGGCGGCGACTTTATCGCGGTAAAAACGCACGGCAGATGCGCCGATGAAATGCTTATCCGCAAGGTCGGCATAAAATTTGCCCTCGGCGAGAATCCGAAGTCCACATTTTCGGACAAGGACACCGCTCCCGTTACACGAATGGCTACTGCGGCAATTATCCGTGAGGCTCTTTTCAAGGCGAAGCGCTATCTTGACGATAAAAATTTCGCAATTGAAAATGATGAGTCACTCCCCGAGTTCGATATAAAATCGGAAGCACTCATTCCCCTTTTCGAGCATAAACTAAAGGCGCATTTCCACTGCCACCGTGCAGATGATATTATGACCGCTGTCCGCATTTCAAAGGAATTCGGACTTGACTATGTGCTTGTCCACTGTACCGAGGGTCATAAAATTGCCGATATCTTAGGCAGGGAAAACGCCTCTGCACTGACAGGTCCTATTATATGCGACCGCGGAAAGCCTGAGCTTGCCGAGCTTACAACTGCCAATGCAGGCGCACTCTGCCGACACGGCGTAAAAGTTGCTATCTGCACCGACCACCCCGAAATTCCCGTGCAGTATCTTCCGACAAGCGCCGCATACTGCGTGAAAGCAGGTCTTCCCAAGGAAGAAGCGATGAAAGCGCTCACCATAAACGCCGCCGAGATAATCGGCATCGCCGACCGCGTTGGCTCGATAAAGGTTGGAAAGGACGCTGACTTCGCAATTTTTGACGGCGATCCGCTCGAAATAATGACAAACTGTTCCGCCGTTTTCATTGACGGAAAGAAAATTTTTGAAAGGAACGACATTTAAAATGAGAGAGATAAATGTTTCCGAAGTTGAAAAGATCGTAAGTGAGCTTTGCATCAAAGCGAACCGCAAGCTCCCCTGCTCGCTTGTTGAAAAGATAAAAAATTCGCCCGACGGCGAAAAATCCCCGACGGGAAGAGAAGTTCTCTGCGACCTCGTTCGCAACATCGAAGCCGCTGAAAGCGAGAATATCGCAGTCTGTCAGGACACGGGAATGGCTGTTATTTTCCTCGATATCGGTCAGGACGTGCACTTCGTCGGCGAAAGTCTTTACGAAGCTGTAAATAAGGGCGTTTCCAAGGGTTACACCGAGGGCTATCTCCGCTGTTCGGTCGTTTCCGACCCTCTTGAACGCGTAAACACGGGCGACAACACGCCTGCGGTGATACATACACGCATCGTTGACGGTGATAAGGTGCATATCTCGGTCTGCCCGAAAGGCTTCGGCAGTGAGAATATGTCCAAGCTGAAAATGTTCACACCGTCTGCTACTATTGAAGATATCGAAAACTTTGTCGTTGAAGTTGCATCTGTCGCAGGAAGCAACCCCTGCCCGCCAATGGTAATCGGCGTTGGCATCGGCGGCGACTTTGAGCAGTGCGCATACCTCGCAAAGAAAGCATTGTGCCGCGATATCAGCATCAAGAACGAAAAGAAGCTTTACAGCGATATGGAAGAGCGCATACTTGAAAAGGTAAACAAGCTCGGCATCGGACCTCAGGGCTTCGGCGGAACGACAACAGCGCTCTCCGTTGCAATAGAGCAAGCACCTACGCACATTGCAGGACTTCCCGTTGCGGTAAATATCGGCTGTCACGTTACAAGACACGCAAGCACTGTTATTTAATGCGTAATGCGTAATTCGTAATTATTTATATTTCGCATATTTGTCACGAAACACCAAATTTCATAGTACAGTGTAAACTCTAAAACTTTTTTTCAGCATCGATTTATCAATTATTATATTATGTGTTTATATATAAACAGTAAGCAATTAAATAAGTCAAAGCTGATTGTAACAAAACCAACCTCTCCTGCCGTACCCATATCTAACGTCCAAAAGCTTGACTTGTGTTTGTAGCATTTAGCCGGGAGAGGGTTGGTGGTTTGGGGAAAGGACGTGCAGAGGGAACACCGCAAGGAGGATAGGGGGAGGGCGGCCTTGCGTCCCCCTCGTACAGAGCGCCTCCCCCTGTCCTCCTAAAGGTTTTCCCTTTGCTCTACCCACAAAAAATATCATTTAAAGCTTTTATTACATTTGAATTGTACATTTTGGGATAACATTGTAAACACAATTGGATTTATTAAATCATCAAGTTTCAGAATTTACAGAGTAGTATGGGCGGATCCTATATACGCCCGTTGCAAACACTGTATTTTAGGCAAATTTTCTGTAGGGCACGGATCACCCGTCCCGTGCTGCAAGATGTTTCACGATATAAAAACGCCCCTGTTTTCATCTAACCGATGAAAACAGGGGCGTTTTTTATTATGAGCTGGACAACCGCCTTTCGGTGTGAGACACGCAGCTGCCGCCTACAGATTTGGTTTATAGTCGGTCATATCGGCATACCGTCTTGCACCTATATCACCTTTTCTCCGCATTTTCACCGTAATTGAGCGAAGCTACGGAATCTTTGTAGACTATTTTTCCCTTGACCTGAACCATTCCCATTGTCATTCTTGGCGAACGTATCTTCATAAGGAGAGATTCGACCGCTATTTTCGACATTTGCTCGGTGTTTACCTCTACCGTGGTGATATTCGGGGTGCTTATTGAGCTGTAGACAGAGTTATCGAAGCCCGTGACGGAGATATCGTCGGGAACGCGGTAACCGTTTTCTTTAAGCTGCGAAATAAGGCGGCAGGCTACCTCATCGCAGTTGCAGACGAACGCTGTCGGCATTATCATCGGCAGTTCTATCGGTGTGAGCTGTCCCGTTTCGCTGTCACGGTCGGAGATGATAAAATAATCGTGGACGGGCATTTTATGCTCCATAAGCGACTTCGTATAGCCGAGAAATCTGTCCTGAATACTCGATGTGGAGTGGATATTTCCGACAAAGGCGATGTTTTTATGTCCGTTTGAGATGAGGTAGTTCGTTATTTCATAAGAGCCGTAGAAGCTGTCACTGATTATACAGCCGTCCGAGGTCAGTTCGTTGTAAAAGTCGAGAAAAACTATCGGTATCTTCGTATCGAGCGCGGCTTTTGTATAGCCGTCGGAAACCTGACCGAGAATTATGATGCCGTCAACGCGCTGGTGGAAGAAAATATCGGGCAGAACGCCGTTGTCCTCGTTTTTCTTCGTCAGCGTATGGAAAAAGACGTAATTACCGTGCTTCTGCATCTCTGTAGAAAGTCCGCGGATAAATTTAAAGTAGAAAGAATTGTCCGAAACGTATCTTTCGGCAACTATCAGACCGATATTATTGCTGAGCGAGCTTTTTTTCGAGGCTGTATTCCTGACCTTGTAGCCCATTTCCGAGGCGGTCTTTTTTACCTGCTCCCTGAGGGTGCTGCTTACGCCTTTCTGACCCGAAAGTGCTTTTGAAACTGCGACCGTGCTTATACCGAGCCGCTCGGCGATGTCGCCCATTGTAACGCTTTTGCCCATGGCTGCCCTCCGTATTAGGGATACGCCGATCAAAGCGAAGCGTTCGTTTCGCCGTTTTGGAAAATGTACGTTTTTGATTACATTTTGAAAAACGGCTGAAACGTATTGATCGGCATTCCCTTAGTATATGATACTATTATTTTATCATAAAACTTCGTATTTTGCAAGAGATTTTAACTGATTAATTTTCTTTAGTTTATTTAAAATTTAACTATGTAATCCATTTTATTAACTTTAAAGTTAAGTTAATTTAGTCCATAAATTTAAATATTTATTGTATATTTTATTACTATTATATTAAGCAAGCCCTTTTACACCGTTAAGATTTTCTCTAAAACGTTTTCTTAAATAGTTCACAATTAGTATAATTCAAACAATAACAACGGTTTTACGGGCTTGTTTTTGCTTTGATTTATACCTTAAAATCAGGTGTTTGTGCAAAGTGCTTTAGATTAACAAAATTAAGTTGTACAAATTGACGCTATTGGTAAATTCGATTGACAAACCGACTTGATCTGTTATAATAAAAGCACAACAGCAAGTTCATTAACCGATTAAAAACAGCTTGTGTGATATCAGGTTATGAACTTCGCAAATAAGAACGTACATCATCTAAACGTACATTATCTATTTGGAGGAATCAACGATGAATTCACAGATGAAAAAAACAGCAGCCGCTGCTGCAGCAGTATTAATGGCTTGCTCCGTATTCGCAGGATGCGGTGAAAAGACAACCGACAACACAGACAGCACAACAACAGCAGCAACAACAAAGGCGGCAGACGCAAGCGCAGACAGCAATGACGCAGCAGCAGATGACACAACAGCAGACGCAGCTGAAGCAAACACAGACCTCTCCGGCACTATCAAGGTTCTTCACCACCGTACAGACAGAGATCAGGACGGCACAATGGCAAAGCTCACAGAGGGCTTCAATGCAATTTATCCTAATGTAACAGTTGAATATCAGTCCTTCACAAACTATGTTGACGATATCGCAACAATGCTCCAGTCCGACAACTACGGCGACGCACTTATGACACCACAGGCTATCAAGCAGGCTGATCTCCCCAACTTCTTCGAGTCCTTCGGTTCTTTCTCCGACCTCGACAGCAAGTACTACTGGCTCAAGGATTATGTTGCTGACGGTCAGGTATACGCACTTCCTACAGGCGGCACAGCTTCCGGTCTTCTCTACAACAAGAAGGTATGGGCTGACGCAGGCATCACAAGCCTCCCAACAACAACTGACGAATTCATCAGCTGCCTCCAGCAGATCGCTGACAACACAGACGCTATCCCTTACTACACAAACTACGCTGCAGGCTGGACAATTGCACAGTGGCAGTCACTCGTTCTCTCCGCTGCAGGCGATGCTGAATACAATGTAAAGCTCCTCACAGAAAAGAATGAACTCTTCTCCGACGGCAGCCCTTACGATGCTGTATACGGCACACTCTTCCGCATCTACTCCAACCCTGCTCTCCACGAAGAAGACCCATCCACAACTGACTGGGAAGGCTGTAAGCCTGCATTCGCTCAGGGCAAGATCGGTACAATGGTACTCGGTTCCTGGGCAATTTCCCAGTTCCAGGAAGCTGCTGTAAACGCAGGTGAAGATCCTGCAAACGTTGGCTTTATGCCATTCCCTAACTCCGTTGACGGCAAGCTTTACTCCGCTTCTTCCAACGACTATATGATGAGCGTAAACAAGAACTCCGCTAACAAGGACGCTGCAATGGCTTATGTTAAGTGGTTCTGCGATGAATCTGGCTACGCTCAGAACGAAGGCATGATCTCCGGTCTTAAGGGCGCTGCAATGCCTGAAACACTCTCCGCATTCGAAGACCTCGGCGTTGAACTCTTCGTTGAAGCAGCATATCCTGATGACCTCGTTGGCAAGTTCGATGAGATCGCTAAGGATTCCGAAGTTGACCCATGGGGCGACGCTACAACAAACTTCAAGGTAAGAATGGCTGAAGCTGCATTCAAGGGCGAGGGCGAAGATGCTTACAAGAAGATCTGCGATGATGTAAACGCAGCTTGGGACGCTTCCAGAGATAAGATCCTCGGCTAATTACATAAGGGAACCCCTAACCGATAAATCCATTTGACCATTTCCTATCCTTCTTAATATTTTTATACTGAGTGGACTTTTCCGTATGGAACGGCGTTTCCCCCTATTTTCGCCGTTCCATATCCTCTCGGTAAAAGAAATCGCTAATTAAATTGCGTCTTACGACTTGACACGCATTATGCGTACCAAATTTAATCAGCATTATCCAATTCTCCCAATCTCATTATGCAGACCGTCTTAACATTTTTGACAAAACAATGTTTGGCGGCTGTTTTTTTCGGAGGCAGACTATGAAAAGCCAAAACAATCTTTTGCAAAAGAACAAGCTCGGCAGGATACGATCGCAGCAGCTTCTGACGGTAATTTTGTTCCTGCTCGTTCCGTCAATTCTCCTTTTCGTTTTTACATATATCCCTGCACTCAATATGGTGCGCTACAGCTTTGAAAACAGAGATCAGTTCGGTCAGAATGTAACATTCTGCGGACTTGACAATTATAAAACGGTATTCACAACTCCCGAATACTTCGCTTCGCTCAAAAACAGCGTTTACTACCTCGTCGGCTCGTTTATCCAGCTCGGACTTGCGCTTTTCCTCGCAACTATCCTCTGCTCGAAGATAAGAGGCGCAAACTTCTTCAAGGGTGCGCTCTTCTTCCCTTATATGATAAACACAGTTGCCGTTGCACTTATCTTCCGCCGCTTCTTCCAGAGGGGTGACGGCGTTACAAACACAGACGGCACTCTCAATACTATCATCACACTTTTCGGCGGCGACCCTGTTAAATTCCTCTCGACAGAAGGACTTGCGAATATCTGCCTCGTATTCGTTTCGATCTGGCGTTATATCGGTCTTGACCTTGTAATGTTCATCGGCGCTATCCAGTCTATTTCCCCCGACATCTACGAAGCAGCTGACCTCGACGGCGCAAACCGTTTCCAGGTCTTCCGCTACATCATCGCCCCCGGTATCCGTCCTATCATTCTTCTCCAGATGATACTCGCAGTTAAGGGCGCTATCAGCGTTTACGAGATCCCGTACATCATCACGGGCGGTAAATTCGACACAAGCACATTCGTTATCCAGACCACCGAAACGGCGTTCAAGTACCAGAAGGTCGGACTTGCCGCCGCGATGACAATGGTTCTGTTCCTGATAATCATTATCGTCACCATTGTCCAGAAGCTCGTTCTGAAGGAGGATAAGTAACTATGGAAACAGCATACAATAACGGAAAAGCAAAGCGCGCAGTCTTTACATTCCTTAAATACGCCGTGCTTGTTATCGCCTGCCTTGTTGTTTTTATCCCTCTTGTGGTAGTTTTCCTCGGCTCGTTCAAGAACAATACCGAATTCCTTTCCTCGAACGTCTTTGCACTTCCGCAGAAGCTTGAATGGAATAACTACAAGACCGCCTTTATGGGCGGCAACGTTCTCCTCGGACTTAAAAACACAGGTATTATCCTCGTTATCTCCTGCATCGGAACTATCATCACAGGTACAATGACAGCCTACGTTGTCCAGCGTTTCAATACGCTTTTCGGTAAGATAATGAAAGGCGCTTTCCTCGTTGCAACACTTTTCCCGAACATCGCAATGCAGGTAACGGTTTACCGTATCATGAACTCGTTCCACCTTGTTGGACACATGGCAGCCCCCATAATCCTCTACATCGGCACGGATATCATCTCGATCTATATCTTCATTCAGTTCCTCAACAATATCTCCTATTCGCTCGATGAAAGCGCAATTATGGACGGCGCAAGCTACTTCACCGTTTATCTCAAAATTATTCTCCCACTCCTGAAGCCTGCTATCGCAACAGTGCTTACCATTAAAATGATAAGCATCTATAACGACTTCTATACTCCGCAGCTTTATATGCCATCCGAAAAGCTTGCCGTTGTTTCGACAGCGCTCTATCGCTTCATCGGACCTTACGGCGCAAAATGGGAAATAATCTTCGCAGGTATCGTTATCTGTATAATCCCAACGCTCATCATATTCCTCTGTCTGCAAAAGCAGATATATGCAGGACTTGTAAACGGTTCTGTAAAGGAATAATTTCATACTTCTCCATATTCTCCTAAAGATGAACCGCCCGACAAAAACTTGTCGGGCGGTCCGTTTTATTCAATACTTCTCATAATTATCAAGAAAATGATGCAAGTTCCCGTCAAGGTCTTTGTAGGACGGCAGCGTTTTCAGATTAACACCCTCAACGCTGCGGAAAATGTTCATTTCTATCTGCGGATTTATCTTTGAAAGCCGCGAAATGAGCTGCTTTATCTCCTGCCGCTTTGAGGTGTGTTCGTTATCCTCCTCGGAAGCCGCCTGATCGGTGAATTTGCAGGCGCACTGGATAAAATGCAAGCCGTTGTAGTCGCGCCAACGCTTGACATCTTCCTCGCGGATAAAATACATCGGTCGGATAAGCTCCATTCCCTCAAAATTCGCACTGTGGAGCTTCGGCATCATCGTCTGCACCTGACCGCCGTAGATCATTCCCATAAGTATCGTTTCGATAACATCGTCAAAATGATGACCGAGCGCAATTTTATTGCAGCCGAGTTCCTTTGCCTTTGCGTAAAGATTTCCGCGCCTCATTCTCGCACAAAGATAACACGGGTTCGTCCTTACGTTGAACACGGACGAAAAAATATCCGTTTCAAATATCGTCAGCGGAATATCGAGCAGCTCCGCATTTTTTTCGATTATCCTGCGGTTCGCAGGGCTGTAGCCCGGGTCCATAAGCAGGAAAACGACCTCAAATTCCATTTTGTTGTGACGCTTTATCTCCTGAAAAAGCTTCGCCATAAGGAATGAATCCTTGCCGCCCGAAATGCAGACAGCTATTTTGTCGCCCTCGCTGATAAGCCGGTATTCATTGAGCGCCCTTGTGAAGCGGCTCAGGAGCGAGCTGTGAAATTTCTTTCGTATGCTGCGTTCGGCGTCCTCCGCCTTAGATTCGCCCGTTTCAAGCGTCGTGCGAAGCCAGTCTATGTAGCCGCCGTCCAGATTATATGCATCAAAGCCGAGCGAACAAAGCCTTTCCGCAAATTCTCCGCTCATTATGCCGCCGTTTCCGCAAACAATGAGCTTTTTTCCCTTATATTCCGCAAGCTGCGCGGAAAGTTCCCCGTCCGAAAGCTTCGGCGAAACAAGAACCGCCCCGTCGATGTGCCCGAACGAGTATGAATATTCCCCTCTTATGTCAATAACAGCGTATTCTTCGCTTTTCATCGCGCGAAGCTCGTCCGCCGATATCAGTTTGACCGTCTGTGCCATTTGTACACCTCATTTTTTATCTTCTTATACCATTATATATTATTTTCGGGGAAAACTCAATAGCAAATTAATGCGTAATTTTAAATTACGTCAATTTGCACCATAACATAAAACCTATTTTCGTAGGGGCGGATTCTATATCCGCCCGACCAAATTGCCGAATTTTGGCGTAAAAACGGACACAAATATTGCAGGGGACGGGTTTCTGTCCCAAATCACGGTAGCAATTTTCCGGAGTGTTGATCTCATAACAAAACACCCCTATTTTTATCTTTTTATCAGATAAAAATAGGGGTGTTCGTTTATTATAGAACGCCTTGCAGCGCGGGACGGGAAACCCGTCCCCTACAGAGATTTTGGCAAAAATACAGTATTTGCAACGGGCGGATATGGGATCCGCCCCTACGATTTTCATTGCAAACTAACGGAATATAAATAATTACGCATTACGAATTACGCATTGAACAGATCTCTCCGATAAGCAATCTTACCTGCTGGGGGGTGCTGAAAACGGACGGCGAAAAGCGTACCGTTCCCTCGGGTGCTGTTCCGATAGCCTTGTGCGCAAGTCCAGAGCAGTGAAGCCCTCCGCGAAGTGCAAATCCACGCCTGCTCAGCTCCGTTGCAAGCTCATTCGAGGTCATTCCGTTGACATTGAACGAAACTATCGGGAGATACTCGCCCTTGCCGCGGTATATCTTCACACGTTCAGACGGTCTTAGTCCGTCGATAAACTGACGGCAAAGCTCGGTTTCGTGCGAGAATATCCTTTCAATGCCGTTTGCCGATACAAAGCCTATACCTGCGCCGAGTCCGATTATGCCCATTGTATTGACCGTTCCGCTTTCAAGGCTGTCGGGAAGAAAATCAGGCTGTGCAAGCTCGAGCGAGGTGCTTCCCGTGCCGCCCTCCATAAGCGGAGTTATCAGAAACTTGCCGTCCGAGATGAGCAGACCCGTCCCCGATGGTCCGTAGAGCGACTTGTGTCCTGCCGTGCAGAGAATGTTTATCCCGTCCGAAAGCTTTATGTCGAGCACTCCGCAAGCCTGCGCGCCGTCCGCGATGAAGCAGATGTTGTGCCGCCTGCATATCTCGCCAAGCTTTTTATAGGGCGTTATCCTGCCCGTGACGTTGCTGCCGAGGGTGCAGACTATCGCTTTGGTGTTAGGTCTTATCAGCCGCTCAAAGTTTGCGGCAACGGTATCATCATCAGCGGTCGCATCGGCAATATCGAATGTACAGCCGCGCTTGCTCAAAGCATAAACGGGGCGTGCCGCTGAGTTGTGTTCAAGGTTTGAGATAATGATATGCCCCTCGCCGTTCATAATGCCTTTTATGGCAAGATTGAGGGCGTGAGTGCAGTTCGAGGTGAAAACGACATTTTCCGTCTGCGCGCCGAAAAAGTCAGCCGCCTTTTTACGGGCAGCATAAACAGCCTCGGCGGTCTTTATTGAAAGCTCGTGCCCGCTCCTGCCCGGATTGCCGCCATAGCGCGTCAGAGCTTCGTTCACAGCTCTGCGAACGGGATAAGGCTTCGGAAAGGTCGTCGCCGAATTGTCAAAGTTTATCATTTTTGTGGCCCGTTCCTTTCTGTCTTTTCCGAAACGGGGGCGGAAAACAGAATTCTTTCCGCCCGTTTTATCTAAGGAAAATTCTGAAAAATCGATAGTTATCTTGGCTTGCCGATAGCGCGCGGAGTAATGCCCTCCGCTTCGAGCAGTTCTGCAATGACTCCCGGGTCAGCCGCCGCCGAAACGCTGTAGCCGCAGCCGACAGCGAGCGACTTCGGAGTGCGAATGACCTCGGCAGGGATACCCTTGCGGCGCAGGACGGCCTGAGCCTTTATCGCAATAGTAACGGACGGAAAAGCAAAGATATATCTTTCCATAGCTCCTCTCCTTCCGAAACGCAGTTTTTCTGCGTTTGGTTTATTATATGCTAGGAAGAAAAATTTTGTTAGAGGATTTCCGAGCAATGGGCAAAATGAGTTTTACTTATCTTCAAAAATAAAAAACGATACAGTCGCGATAAAATCAAATCGAAGCTGTACCGTTTGAGGATTATTATGGGAACCCGTCCCCTACAATATTTTGTAGGTATAATACTAAACACCAATAAAATACAAGAAAAAATCTGCGCCGAAATCCAATATAAACCTGTTTTCAACAGCTACAAGATTGTCGTCTTGATTTTTTCCAAATTTTAAATGGTGTTTAGTATAAAACGACAATATGGGAACGGGCGGATATAGAATCCGCCCCTACGATTTTTTTGCAAATCAACGGAATATAAATAATTCCGAATTTAATTTACCTGTTCGCAACAAGAACATTCATCTTTTCGATCTCTACATTTACCGAACGTGCAATCTCGGTGTTCTCCGATGCGGTTTCGGTGTTCTGCGTGATAACATCGGATACAGCGGCAATTCTTGCCTTTATGTCATCAACGGAGTTTCGCTGCGATTCGGTGAGCTCTGCGATCTTTCTTGCGTGGCTCTCACTGCGCTGTGAGGATTCGATGATGCTTTCCATGTGCTCGGCGGCTGTTCGCGCAAATTCAGTGCCGTTTGATACTGCGCTTATGGATTCGTTGATGAGCGTTGTGGTGTTCTTTGCGGCTTCGGCGCTCTTGTTGGCGAGGTTGCGGACTTCATCGGCAACGACTGCGAAGCCTTTTCCTGCTGCGCCTGCTCTTGCGGCTTCAACTGCTGCATTGAGGGCGAGGATATTCGTCTGGAACGAGATATCTTCGATAGTCTTGATGATGCTGCTGATCTTGTTCGAGGATTCGCTTATCTCTTCCATTGTCTTTACCATCTGCTGCATATTGCGGTTGCTCTCGTCGAGCTTTGAAGCGCTCTCGCCTGCGGCTTCTGCGGCGGATTCCGCTTCGTTAAGGCAGCGTTCCGATTCTTCGGCGAAGCTTTCAACGTTGGAAAGGATATCCGCAACGGTGCTTGCCTGCTCTTCGGAAGCGGCTGTAAGTCTGCTTGAAATATCGAGTATAGACGAGGTCGATTCGCCGAGGGACGAAGCGATAGTCGAAACCTGATGCATAATGTCAGCCTGACGTTTGCCGAGGGCGGTGCTTTCGTCCATTTTCTGCTGTACCTGACCGAGAAGTCCCTTGGTTTCATCGGCTGCCTGTTCAGATTTGTCGAGGAGCGAAACGGTATTTTTTATAAGAAGCCTAAGCATGAATGCGGCAACGTTCACGCCTGCGATGCCGTTTATGATAACATTGCTCGGCGCGCCGATATAGACCTTGTCCTTTATGATAAGTCCTGCAAAAAGAAGCACATTTGTGAGTATCCAGGTTATATCAACGTTGAGAACGCTGGTGTAGATAGCACCGATAGCGATATTTGCAGCCAAAATCGCAGCCATTGTGTGGAGTTCGCCCTTAGTTGCCGAGAGGACAACGATAAAAACGGTCGTTGCCTGCGTGAGGAAGATGCCCTTTGTGAGGTTTGAGGCTTTTCTCATAAAAATAAGTACGATAAGCGGAACTATTATACCCATAGCTGCCGTTAAAATGCCCGTCAGCGCATAACCCGTCACGAGGTTGATTATGCAGAACGCAAGGCACACGCCGAAAATGACAATAAGATGATTTCTGATAACTTTATCCGGAATATTCGGACAAAACTTCTGTGACATATAAAATTCCTCCAAATATAGCGCATTTGCTGTTTTGTTTCAGTCAAAAGCGGAAATTTTTATCGCCTATATTATACCACATTCCGTCCGATTCGTCAAACAATTCTCGTTAAGATTCATAAAAATGTATATTTTGCACAAAAAATCCCACCTTTGATTTATTTCAAAGACGGGATAATATTTCGCTTTGGAAAAGCTTACTTTACAAGTCCGCTGTTGTTGATAGCGGAAACGAGAGCCTTTATCGAAGCATCGATGATATCGGTATGGATACCTGCGCCCCAGAATACGCCGTTTTCGGTTTCGATGCCGACATAAGCGCATGCCTGCGAGCTTGAACCTCTTTCGAGAGCGTGTTCTTCATAAGTTGTAATGGAATAGCTGATGCCGAGAGCGTCCTTTACAGCGTTGGAAACAGCGTCAAGACGGCCGTTGCCCGTTGCTTCTCTTACGATATCCTGTGAGTTGTAGGAAATGGTGACAACTGCGGAGATGCCGTTCTTCTGCGAGAAATGAGCTTCTTTGACGGTGAATTTATCGCTGATGTTGAGGTAGTTGTTCTTGAATACATCGTAAACCTCGGCAGGCTGAAGCTCCTTGTGAGCGTGGTCGGAAACGCTCTTGACGTGATAGCCGAATGCCTCGCGCATCTTAGGAGGCATATCGATGCCGTAGTTCTGCTGCATAAGGAAGCCGATGCCGCCCTTGCCCGACTGGCTGTTGATACGGATAACGTCGCCCTCGTATTCTCTGCCAACGTCCTTCGGGTCGATAGCGAGGTAAGGAACGTTCCAGTGCGGAGGATTCTTCTCTTCGCGCCATTTGAGTCCCTTTGCGATAGCGTCCTGATGCGAGCCGGAGAATGCCGCAAATACGAGCGAGCCGCTGTAAGGTTGACGTTCGTAAACGTGCATACGGGTCATCTTTTCGTAAACTTCTGTGATCTCGGGAATGTTGGAGAAGTCAAGTTCGGGGTCAACGCCGTGTGAGAACATATTCATTGCAACTGTGATAAGGTCAACGTTGCCTGTACGTTCGCCGTTGCCGAAGAGCGTACCCTCAACACGGTCTGCACCTGCGAGAAGTCCGAGTTCGGTGTCTGCAACTGCGCAGCCGCGGTCGTTGTGCGGGTGGAGCGAAACAACTACGTTTTCGCGGCGGTTGAGGTGCTTGCACATATATTCTATCTGCGAAGCGTAAACGTGCGGCATACTTTCTTCAACGGTAACGGGGAGGTTCATAATTACCTTGTCATCTGCTGTAGGCTGCCAAATATCGATAACAGCATTGCAGATTTCAAGTGCGAATTCGGGTTCTGTGCCCGTGAAACTTTCGGGGGAGTATTCAAAGCGGAAGTTGCCTTCGGTCTTGCTGCGGTATTCCTTGCAGAGCTTTGCGCCCTCGACAGCGATCTTGATGATGTCCTCCTTGGACTTCCTGAATACCTGTTCACGCTGTGCAACAGAGGTCGAGTTGTAAAGATGAACGATAGCGTTCTTGCAGCCTTTGAGCGCTTCAAAGGTCTTTGCGATGATATGCTCTCTCGACTGTGTAAGTACCTGAATCGTCACATCATCGGGGATAAGATCCTGTTCGATAAGTGTGCGGCAGAATTCATATTCTGTTTCGGAAGCGGCAGGGAAGCCGATCTCGATCTCCTTGAAGCCTACCTTTATAAGATGCTTCCAGAAAGTGAGCTTTTCTTCGAGCGACATCGGAATAATGAGCGCCTGATTGCCGTCGCGGAGGTCAACAGAACACCAGATAGGAGCTTTGTCGATATAATCTTTCTTCACCCAGTCGAAGCAAGGCTCGGGGGGCATAAAGTATCTTCTTGTGTAATTTTCAAAATTTTTCATATCAAATTTCCTTTCCAAACCGTTCGCCGTTTTTCCCTGAATTTCGGCGAAGCTTTTTTCTGCGGGAGGAATAGTGTTCTGCTGTCCTTTTTTATACTAATTTTTAAACTGAAAATGTACAAAAAATCAAGCAAACGCTCGAATAAATGGCTTTTGCGCCGATTTTTCGTCTACACTTTGATTAAAAGTTAGTATTAGCTTCAGGTCTGTGTTCCTTCGGCTGAGTCATTTTCTTGTGGAGAATGACTGTCGGAAAAGCCGCTGTTTTCGGCATTTCCTTAACTCTTTGTTTGTGGCGAAGAGCTTTTTTGGACAATAAAAAAAGCTTTCATCTCAAATAAGAGATGAAAGCTGTAAACTTCCACGGTACCACTCTTGTTCGGATCGAAACGATCCGCCCTCACCGCATCTCAATCTAAAGATATCCAATGCGTATCTCTGTAACGGGAGAACCCGATCCAACCTACTGCAAAACTTCGGCGGACAGCTCCGGGACGAGTTATAACCTTAACGCAGCACCGCTTTTCACCAAACCAGCGGCTCTCTGAAGAATACGGGAAGGTCTTGTTTCCCATCATTGCTTTTCTGAATATACCCAAATTATAGCACTGCTTTTTCAGTTTGTCAAGGGAATTTAAAATTTTATTGTGAATTTATTGTAAACAAAATTAAAGTGCTTACAAACTAATAATATTACAGAATTATGTTGACCGATGAATAAACTATATATAAAGATTACAAATTCCTGCCTAAATTATATACTAACTATGTGAAAAAATTTGTAATTCTGTAAGATATAGATAAAATTTACTCGGAAAATTTGGAAATAATTGTTCTTGTGCTTTATTGACATATTTCCTGAAATGGTGTACTATTATTGTGGCGAAAGTTTTAAATTTGCCTGATATGGTATATACCGACACGTAAGTTCAGTTTATACTAATTTTTTATTTACACTATGATCAAAAATTAGTATTATTATCGAAACTTGAAAATTAAAATGTTATTTTTGTTTTTAAGGGTTCTCGATAACTGCGCAAATTTTTGTGCATCTGAACGTATAATTTGAATTTTACCAAAATAAGAACAATTGATGTCGAAAACTTTGAAAATAAACATTAATTTCGTATCCTGTTTCGACACAAAATTTTAATATTTAATGGTAGAATATGGAAGAAGAAAATTTAGGAGGTATAATTATGTCAGCTAATGTTAAAATTCTTATTGCCGATAATTCTTTGGATTTCAGCAAAAAAATGTCAAATGCCCTGAATCAGAAAGGCTATTCGGTCATGGAATGTGAAAGCGACGGAAGTGCGGTCCTCAGTGAGATCCGCTCGGGACAGCCCGATATAGTGATCTGTGACGCGCTTATGCCTGCCGCAGACGCGCTCGAGGTCATTCACAGAACGGATATGGGCAGTGTAAAAAAACCGTTTTTCATCGTAACGCTGCCTTACCGCAATGCTTATGTCGAGAAAAACGTTATGAGCAGGAAAAACGCGTATGTCCTCATCAAGCCGTTCGAGATCGATACTCTGCTGAGCTTTGTCGAGCATATCACGCCGTCATCTGTCAGTGATTTCGAGGACGACTCCGATCAGGCGCACATGGAGGTTGTTGTCACCGACATTATCCACACTATCGGTATCCCTGCGCATATCAAAGGCTATCACTATCTGCGTGAAGCGATAATGCTGTCGGTCAATGATTCGGAGATGCTCGAAAGCGTTACAAAGCTGCTCTATCCGACCATTGCGCGCAAGTTCGATACCTCGCCGTCGCGCGTTGAAAGAGCTATCCGACACGCTATCGAAACCGCGTGGGACAGGGGAGATGTCGATGTACTTACAAAAATGTTCGGCTATACAATAAACGGCGGCAAGGGCAAGCCGACAAACTCGGAGTTCATCGCGCTCATAACCGATAATCTTCGGCTTCGTTTCCGTATCTCAGCGAAAGGCGCAAGCGGAACGAAGAAAACACCGCAGGCAGCTACTGCATGACTGTGGCAGCTACTGCATGACTGTGGCAGCTACTGCATGACTGTGGCAGCTATCGCATGATTGCGGCATTGTATAAAAATATAAAGCTTCGGCAGCAAACACGGGTCTATGCTTGTGTTTGCTGCCGATTTTTATTTTAGGAAAAAGCTGATTAAAGCGAAGCGTTCGTTTTGCCATTTTGAGAAAT
>UQKC01000025.1 GCA_900541495.1 uncultured Ruminococcus sp.
AAAATTTGCGAATAATACGAAGTATTATTTTGTTTCGGTTTTTAGAGAACCCCATGAAAAAAACACGTTTTGTTCTTTTATTCCATTTTCAAATTGATTTCACATTATTCTCACATAGATGCTTTAGAATATAAACTGTGATCGGGAGGAAATGATAAAAGGGACCTCCAATAAAACAGATAATGAAAGGCGGCATTTATATGTACGATTCAAATAACTATACTTATTCAAACGGCGGATTCACACCAACAGACCCTGAGCAGAAGCCTCCCAAGAAGTCGGGCGGCGCAGGAAAAATTATTGCAGGTTTGCTCGCAGTAATTCTTGTAGGCGGTGCATCGGGCTACGGCGGAGCTTATCTTGCACGTTCAAACGACAGCGTAAGCACATCGGCTTCGGTCCAGACTGAAGCGCCTGCTATCACACAGCAGACAACGGTTTCCTCCGACAGCGGCAACTCCAACAAGGCTTCCGCACTTGGTTCAACTTCAAGCTCTTCGGACGATGAAATGACGACCAACGACGTTATCAAGAAGGTAAAGCCTTCCGTTGTTCTTGTTTCCTCCACATTCACCTCCGCAGGCGGCGCAAGCACAGGTACGGGCATCGTATTCAGTGCAGACGGCTACATCGTTACCAATGCGCATGTTATCACGACCGAAGTTAAAACGAGCATGAACAGCAATAACCAGTTCGACCCGTTCAGCAACTTCTTCGATAATTTCTACAACAATTACAACAGCTCGTCAAGCCAGACCGAAGTTGTAAAGGCTGATAAAGTCACCGTTACACTGGACGATGAGACCGAGTATGACGCAACTATCGTTGGCTACGACGCTAACACAGACCTTGCGGTCCTCAAGATAGATGCAACGGGACTTACTCCTGCCGAAATAGGCGATTCGACAACGCTTGAAATGGGCGATAAGGCTATCACGCTCGGCTATCCTCTCGGACTTGGACTTTCCGCTTCCAACGGTATCATTTCGGGACTTAACAAGGAAATGAGCGTTGAGGTAGCAGGCGGCACAGCAACAATGACGCTTCTCCAGACCGATGCGGCAGTAAACCCGGGCAACTCGGGCGGCCCACTCCTTAACAGCGAAGGTCAGGTAGTCGGAATCACCTCCTCGAAGATCGCAAGCTCCGAAGTTGACGGCGTAGGCTTTGCAATTCCTATCACGGACGCTCTCCCTATCCTCAATGAGCTTATGACAACAGGTACAGTCAAGAACACAACACCGAAGATCGGCATCACGGGTACTGAAATTTCTTCCGCAGTAAAGCGTTATTATAATCTCCCCGTAGACAGCGGCGTTCTCGTTGCTTCCGTTGAACCGGGTTCATGCGCAGAAGCCGCAGGACTTGAAGCAGGCGACGTTATCGTTAAGGCAGACGGTACAGAGATCTCCACAATGGACGAACTTGTAAAGATCAAGAACAAGCACAAGGCAGGAGAAATAATGACCCTTACCCTTGCAAGAAGTGACGGAGATGTTGATATCGAACTTACGCTTGATGTTGATGAATAAGCTTGATCTGTAATTCATTGCGAACATTTAGTTTACAAATCAATTGGGCGGATATTATATCCGCCCGTTTGGTTTATTAAGATCGGCATACATTTTTATATTGGCAAAATGGTAGACAGAATGGAAGATCTAAAATGAACGAATATATCGAACTTACCGCTGAAAACATTGACGATGAGCATATCTGCTGTGCTATTGGCGACAAAAAGCATCAGGCAGGTGTGGAATGTAAAAAAGAATGGATAAAGTCAAAGCTTTCCGAAGGTCATGTTTTCCGCAGGCTTGATGCGAGGGGAAAGACTTTCATCGAGTATGAACCGATAGAAACTGCGTGGACTTCTGTTATCGGCAAAAATTACGAATACATCTACTGTTTGTGGGTCGCAGGAAGCTTCAAGGGCAAAGGCATCGGCAAGGAACTCCTTGAATATGCTATTGAAGATGCTAAGTCAAAGAACATGAGCGGTTTATGCACGATTGTTTCCAAAAAGAAGAAGCCTTTCCTCGGTGAGAAGAAATTCTTTGAGCATTTCGGCTTTGAGGTCGCTGACGAGGTGGGCGAATTTCAGCTGCTTGCACTTAAATTTGATGAAAATGAGCCGCCGGAATTCAGTGACAGCGCGCGGAAAATGGCAATTGAAAGCGAAGATTTCACGATCTGTTACAGTCCCGAATGTCCTTATGTTGAATATGAGGTCAACGAGCTGACCGAATATGCACGGGAAAATAATATCCCGATAACTTTCATAAAAGTGGACACGCTCGAAAAGGCAAAGAATGTGCCTTGTGTTTTCAACAACTGGGCGAACTTTTACAAAGGCAAGTTTATTTCAAACACTATCCTTAATGCGAATTCCTTCAAAAAGCTTATTGGCTGAAAAATATATATTATCCCGAAAAGACAAGGCGTTTTTTCGGGATTTTTTATTGCATTTTATGCAAAAATATGCTATACTATTAAAGATAATATTATAATTAGGAAAAAGCTGATTAAAGCGAAGCGTTCGTTTTGCCATTTTGAGAAATGTACGAGTTTACGCCTTTGAGGACATTTTGAAAAATGGCAAAAACGTATTAATCAGCGTTTCCTTAGGCAGAGTATGCACTTTTTTATATAAAAATTAAGGAGTAAATATGGCTTACAATAATAATAGAGGAAATGCGCCGCAGAAGCGCAGTTCCGACAACAGAAATTTCAGGAGCGGACACGGAAATGACCGCGGATCTGACCGTAACGAACGCGGCGGCTCACATCCTGCGGGAAGAAACGGCGGTTACCGTGAAAGACGTTCCAATGATGATGAGCGTTGTGGAAATCCGTCCGAGCGTTATGAGCGCGAAGAGCGCATTGAGCGTGATGATGAACGCGATGACAACGGCGGTCTTATCATCGGCAGAAACCCTGTTATCGAGGCTTTGAAGTCGGGAAAGCAGATCGACACGGTCTATGTTGACAGCGACAGCGGCGGAAGCATCGGTCTTATCTGCAAAATGGCAAAGGAACGCGATATTGTTGTAAAGCAGGTGAGCTCGCAGAAGCTTGATTCGATGTCGGACGGAAAGTCGCATCAGGGCGTTATCGCTTCGGGCGCTTGCGCTGAATATTCGAGCGTTGAGGAGATACTTGCAAAGGCTAAGGAAAAGGGCACTGACCCGTTTATCATAATCTGTGATGAGATCGAAGACCCGCACAACCTTGGTGCGATAATCCGTACAGCCGAGGCGGCAGGCGTTGACGGTGTTATCATTCCGAAGAGAAGAAGCGCTTCGCTCAACCAGACGGTCTACAAGACCTCGGCAGGTGCGGCGAGCTATGTTCCCGTTGCGAGGGTATCTAACCTTGCGGCGGCTATCGACGAGCTGAAAGAGAACGGAGTTTGGATATACGGCACGGACGCTTCGGGTGAGGACTACACAAAGGTAGACACGAGCGGACCTTGTGCTATCGTTATCGGCTCGGAGGGATTCGGAATGGGCAGGCTCACCAAGGAGAAATGCGATTTTCTGTTGAAGCTGCCGATGTTCGGTCAGGTCAACTCGCTGAATGCGTCGGTTGCGGCAGGAATTTTTATGTATGAAACTGTCCGAAGACGCGGACTGAAAAAATAAACGGTTAGGGGGTGAAGAATTTTGGCAGACAAGCTTTACTCGGTCGATGATATCATAAACGAATATTCGGGCAAAGGCGGCGGAGATGACGGCAAAAAGGAAAGTGTTGACGAACTGCTCGAAAATTTCCGCAAAAATGATCCTACCGAAACGGTAACACTGCACAACACGGATATTTTCGGGAAGATAAACGAAGAAGCCGCTGATGATACGGGCGAAAAATCGGAAAAGCCGCCGAAGTCCGAGGGCGCTTTTGAGGAAAAGTACAGCAAGCTTTCCGAAAAGATAAACGAGGTCGCAAAGCGTGAGAGCGAAACTCCCGAAAAGGTCGTAAAAGGACAGGGCAGGGAGCGTTCTTTCTCCGAGAAGATAGAAAGCGGCTTTGAGGACGATAAAAAGGCTGAAAAGGGCGATTCGCTCGCTCAGCGCTTCAAAAACAGAAAGAAGCAGGAGGAAGCGGAAAAGGAAGAAGCTCCTGCGCCCGAGCCAACTGTACAGAAACCCGTTCAGTCAAGTCCTTTCGACAAATATGAAGCAATTGCGCAGGACAATGTGGACGGCGATGAAGCGGAGGACAAGGCTTCCGAAACTATAAAAAAGGGCAAGAGTCTTGATGAGATACTTGATGAATACTCCAAGGAACGCCCTGCACAGAAAGCGAAAAAGGAGTTCACTCAGCATCGCAGCATAACCGAATTCTTCACTCGGAAAATTCCGACAGATGATGCGGGCGGTGAGCTTTCCGACGAGATGCGCCGACTTCGCAAAGAGCGTTTGTCGAGAACTCAGGGTGTAACTCCCGTTGAAAGAAAGTCGATATCGGATATCGACTTAAAGCTGGAGGACAAGATACTGCCTGATACGGCGCAGTTCAAGATAGACGCTGAATCTGCAAAGCTTGACGAGCTCAAAGAGCGCAGGAACAAGAAGATAAAGGATTTCGTTCTTGTCGGTGACGAGGAGGACGAGCCTGACGAAGATACGGACGAAAAGGCTATCGAAGATTATGAGGAATACGATGATGCGGCGGCTGTTGTCAGCGACATTGACCGAATAAAGGGAACGCTCACGCTCAGGCTCATCGTGGTTGCGGTCTGCCTTGCGGTGAGCGCGTATATCTCGCTTGCGAACGATCTCAACATCTTCCCGATGTTCGATCTGCTCAACAAGAGGACGCAGACGAACACATATCTTTTCGTCAATGCGATAATAGGCATACTTGCGGCATTTTCGGCTTATCCCGTTATAAGCTGCGGACTTTCAAAGCTGTTTTCGATGAAAGCCGACTGCGACAGTCTGAGCGCCGTTGCGATGGTGACGGGCATTGCGAACTGCGTTATAATGTTCGCGAACAGCAATCTGATAAAGGGAAGCATCGTACATATTTACCTCACGACGGCGATACTTTCGCTGCTGTTCAACACGATAGGAAAGCTGCTGATAGTGACGAGGACAAAGCGAAGCTTCGGGTTCGTTTCGGGCAGCGGCGACAAATACGCTCTGCAAAAGGTCGAGGACGAAGAAACGGCGCAGAATTTCACGCGCGGAACGCTTCGTGATTTCCCGAACCTCGTTTCGATGAAAAAGACGGAGATGCTCCGCGACTTCCTCAAAATTTCGTATGCGCCCGACAGCACGGACAATTTCTGCCGTGTATTCACGCCGATAATACTTGCGGCGGGAGTGATAGTCGGAGTGCTTGCAGGCTTCGTGGCAAAGGGTGAGTACGGTTCGGCAGGCGCTTATGTCGGCTTCTCGGTATTCACAGGCTGCGTTGCGATATGCTCGGCGGTCTCGCTGATGCTCGTTGTAAATCTTCCTATGGAGAAAGCTTCAAAGAAGAATTCGGAGCTTCAGGGTGCTTTGCTCGGATATGATGCGGTGGAAGAATTAGCCGACACGAACAGCGTTCTTATTGACGCTGCGCAGCTTTTTCCGCAGGGAAGCGTTACGCTTTCGGCGATAAAAGTCTTTTCCGACACGAGGATAGATGAAGCTATCGTTGAGGCGGCGAGCCTTACGAATCAGTCGGGAAGCATACTGAAGAATATGTTCTACGACATCATCGCAGGAAAGACTGAGCTTCTTGACCCCGTTGAAAGCTATATTTTCGAGGATTCAATGGGACTTTGCGGCTGGATAAACAACAAGCGTGTGCTTCTCGGCAGCCGTGAACTTATGATAAATCACAGCATTGAGGAAGTTCCCTCGGCGGCAAAGGAGCAGGAATACACGCGCGGCGGAAGATCGGCGGTATATCTCTCCATTTCGGGTGAGCTTTCGGCGATGTTCATTGTTGAGATAAGCCCCTCGCTCGAGGTCAAGAGGGCGCTGACGGAGCTTTCAAAGCAGGGCGTTTACACGGTGATAAAGACGGTCGATTCGCTCATTTCGATAAATCTTATATCGGAGCTTTACGGGGTTTCGTCCGAATATTTCAAGCTGCTGCCGTTCCGACTTTATGAAAAGTACGAAGAAACAGTTTCGTATGAGCCTAAGGTGACGGCGACCGCCGCCTGCTCGGGAAAATTTGCGGCGCTTTCATCGATAATATGCGGCTGCAAAAATCTCCGCGGAACTATCACGACGGGCATTGCGCTCGAGGCGGTTTCGGTGCTGCTCGGAATAATGATATGCTTCGCGATGGTACTTCTAAAATGCTTCGGCGAGCTTTCGGTAACAATGACCTGCGCTTACAATCTTTGTTTCGCACTGGTGTTCGCAGTTTTTCAGACTTTCAGAAAAATATAAGATATTGGTGACATCGGGTGAGCTTGAAAAAATATTAAAAAGGGTGAGCGAAATTGAAAAAGAAGACTTTCGGCTTTGACAAGAAGATACTCGTCTGCATCTGTGCGATAATGGTCATACTTCAGGTACTTGTTACGGGTGTTGGATATGCGATCTCGGACAAGATAGTCGGAGATGAACAGCGCGGAAAGATCATTGCGGATATGCAGGTCTATGCGAATGAACTTGACAGCTGGATATATGACAAGGATGAGGGACTTAACCTTGTCGGACGTTCCGTTGCGGATTACGGACTGGACAGAAATGAAACGATGAAAGCTCTCAACGATCAGAAAGCGCTTGACAGCTCGATAATGGAAAACTATGTTTGCTATCCGAATGAAGATGTAGTTTTTGCTTCGGGTATCCCTGTTCCCGAGGGTCTTATCGTCACCGAGCGCGACTGGTACAAGGACGCGGTTTCGGCGGACGGAAAAATGATCTGCACTGACCCTTATATCGATGCGAACACGGGCAGCCTTGTTATCACCGTTGCGAAGATAATCAAAAAGGGCACTGAACTTTTCTGCGTAGTCGGCGCTGATGTTACGATCGATGAATTTGTTGCAAAATGCAGCGAATTCCAAATATATGATAATTCTTATGCATTTCTCCTTTCAACAACGGGGGATTTTATCGTTCACGAAAATGCAGACTTCCTTCCGTCGACAGTTGACGGCGCGGCTAAGTCGGTGAATGTTTCCGATGTTCCGCAGTATTCGGGAAATGAATTCGTTCCGAACACTGTTTTCAAGACAAAGGATTACAACAACAAAACGGTCATGATATGCACCTTGCCGCTCTCAAACGGCTGGCAGCTCGGTTACAGCATTGATTACAGAGAATATTCACGTTCGCTCCGTATGCTCAGAACGGTATATATTGCGATCTTCGTCCCTGCGATACTTATAGTTCTTTTCGGCGGAAGCTTTATCCTTAAAAAGTGCTTAAAGCCTGTAAAGAGCATACATAAGGCTATCATCAGCATGGAAAACGGTGACCTCAGCTATGCTCCCGACTATTTCGGCAATGATGTTCTCGGCGTTCTGTGCGAAGCGCTTGCAAAGACGAACACGGCGCTCAAAGGCTATGTAAATGATATTTCAACAAACCTTGAAAATATGGCGAACGGAAACTTCAATGTTCAGTTCTCGGCTGATTATGTCGGCGACTTCTCCTCTATCAAGGGCTCGATCGAGGGTATTGCTTCTTCGATGCAGAACATTATCGAGGGCGTAAGCACAGCTTCCTCGCAGGTAACTATCGGCGCGGACAGCGTTTCCGAAACAGCAACAAGCCTTGCAAGGGGCGCAAGTGAGCAGTCGCAGACCGTTGACGAGCTCAACGAGATAATCGAGCATTTTATGACGCTCGTTTCACAGAGCGTTGACAATGCCGACAAAGCAAGGGATTATTCCAACCAGACGGGCGAATGTATCGAAAACAGCAATGTCAGCATGAAAGAGCTTCTTGATTCAATGGAGCAGATCACCGAAATGTCAACGCAGATCGAAAAGATCGTCAAGACCATTGACGATATCGCGTTCCAGACCAATATCCTTGCACTTAACGCCGCTGTTGAAGCTGCAAGAGCAGGTGCGGCAGGCAAGGGCTTCGCAGTCGTTGCCGATGAGGTAAGAAACCTCGCATCGAAGTCGGCAGAAGCCGCAAAGGGCACAACGGCGCTTATCCAGAACACGACCGAAGCTGTCGCAAAGGGCTCGGCTATTGCGAACGCAACTGCCGAATCACTTGACGCGGTTACAACAAAGTCGAGAGATGTAAACACCCTCGTTGAGAGCATCTCCAACGCCTGCGACGAGCAGAGAACGCAGATAAGCGTTATCACGGATAAGCTCAGCGCTATTTCGGATATCGCAAGAAAGAACGCCGCAACTGCCGAAGAATCCGCCGCATCGAGCGAAGAACTCAGCGGTCAGGCAAGAACGCTCGACGACCTTATGGCACAGTTCAGAAATTAAAAATCAAACTGCCCTTAGAAATTTTCTCTAAGGGCAGTTTTTATAGCATAAAAGCCGCCGCAGTTCGCTTTGAACTGCGGCGGCTTTATGATATGTCGGTATGTATTGTCGTTCATGATGCTTTGCCTGCTGTCGTTAATTCTGTCAGAACGTGATGCTTTGCTGAGATGTCATAACGTGATGTCGAAACGTGTTGTCTTGCATGAGATGTCATAGCGTGGTGTCGATATCAATTGTCATTCGTGATGTTTTTTCGTGATGTCGTGTCAAAATGTCATTCCTGCTGTCGATCGTGATGTCATTTATTTTGTTTAATTAAACACTTGGATCATTCCTCGGTCTTGTCAGCGTCGATAACTTCGCCTTCAAGTACCTCCGGCTTTTCCTCTGCTGCTTCGGCAGCCTCGGGAGAGTTTTCTGTTTTGGTCTGTTCTGCTTCCTCAGCAGGCTCTTCCTCCTTGGGAGGCTCGGGCTTTATGAGCTTTGCGCCGCAGTGACCGCAGAATGAATTTTCGATAGGACATTCAGCGCCGCACTCTACGCACTTTACTGCGCCCTTGAGGGAGAGTATCTGTGCTTTCATCTCGTCGATAGAGTTGAGAGCTTCTGTGATCTCGTTTACGGTGTCTGCGATATCTGCATCGGGAGCGTCCTTATACTTATTATAATAGAACTCGCCGATAGCGGAATAATTCGAGCGGACAACGCCCTCTTTTGAGAGGATCTTGCTGTTGAGTCTTGCGGTTTCGCCTACAAGCTTTGTTTTTTCGCTGACTACTTTACCTGTTTCGCTGATTGTTTTGCTGATTTTTTCGATTACATCGTTCATTATGTTTTCCTCCTGTCTAAAGTAGGTGTTTAGTGTTAAAAATAGTTGACAATCCTTGACATTGCCTATTTTCTTTAACACGGGAATATTTATCTTGCTTGACATTTAATATTATACAGCATATAATATTAAATGTCAATACCTTTTATAACTTTTTTTATAATTTTTTTCTCACCGCCCGAAAGTGACGGTTCTATGCGGAAAATCGAGCGGAATTCTTCGCCGAGCTCGTTTAATTCGCACTCGGTAGAGGTGTAAAGCGTTCCAAGACGCTCGCCTTTATGCACAAAGTCGCCGACTTTCTTATCAAATATTATGCCTGCGGTCGGGTCGATAGAAGCTTCCTTGGATTTTCTGCCTGCGCCGAGTTTGAGGGATATCATTCCCGTTTCTTCGCAGGAGATTTTGTTTATAAAGCCGTCTTTGTCCGAGAAAACTTCGAGGGTATGCGAAGCTTTGCCGAAAAGCGAGTAATCTTCGGTAACGTTCGGGTCGCCGCCTTGTGCAGAGATCATTTTGCGGAGCGTTTCAAGCGCTTTTCCCGAGGTGAGGGCGTTTTCAGCCATAGCGAAGCACTCCTCAAAGCTGCCCTTGCCTGCAAGTCGGAGCATTTCCGCTGCGAGGGTAAGCGAAACTTCGCGCAGGTCGGCGGGGGCTTTGCCTTTAAGTGCTTCGATAGCTTCAATGACTTCGAGCGAGTTTCCGACAGCCATTCCGAGCGGCTGGTCCATATCAGTGAGGACGGCGGAGCATTTCCTTCCTGCGAGAGTTCCGACGCTGACCATTGCGCGGGCGAGCTTTTCTGCGTCCTCCTCGGTCTTCATAAATGCGCCGTCGCCGACCTTTACATCGAGGACGATGCCGTCTGCGCCTGTGGCAAGCTTTTTGCTCATAATTGACGAGCATATAAGCGGTATGCTGTCAACTGTAGCGGTCGCATTTCGCAGAGCGTACAGCTTTTTATCGGCAGGGACGAGCGAACCCGTCTGACCTGCAACTGCGAAGCCGACATTCTTCACGCAGGACATAAATTCGCTGTACGAAAGCGAGGTATTGAATCCCGGTATAGCTTCGAGTTTATCGATAGTTCCGCCCGTATGACCAAGACCTCTGCCCGACATTTTGGGGACGTATATTCCGCAGCTTGCGGCGATAGGGGCGGTTATGAGCGTTGTTTTGTCGCCGACTCCGCCCGTGCTGTGCTTATCGGCGCAGAATTTATCGAGGTCGGGTTTCATCATATCGCCCGAGCGCGCCATTGCCATTGTGAGGTCGGTGGTTTCTTTGTCAGATAAAGAAAAAAAGCATACCGCCATGAGCCACGCCGAAGCCTGATAATCGGGAATGCTGCCGGAAACATATCCGGCAACAAACCAATTGATCTCTTCGGCAGAAAGCTCTGCGCCATGCTTTGTCTTCTCTATTAATTCATACATTGTAATCATAATACATCAATTCCCGTATAGTAATACTTCAAGATCTGATCGTATGTATAGCCAAGCTTTGCGAGGTAGTTCGCGCCGTTCTGGCTCATTCCTACGCCGTGTCCCCAGCCGTAGGTCGTGAAGATGAAATATCCGTCCGAATAGGAAATATCGAAGCTTGCACTCCTGAGATTGTATGAAAGTACGCTTTCACGAAGCTTGCGTCCCGTGATAGTAGCCTGTCCGTCAACGTCAACGGTCGAAACATAGTTGCCGTCGATGTGTCCCGTAACGGTGAGCCAGTTTTCGGGGTTATCCGAAAGTGTGATGCCGAGGTAGCGTTCGAGAGAGGAACGTATCTCGCTTTCGGAGAATTTTGTCTGCTTGCCGTAGTTGGGGTCGCCGTCCGCATCGAAAGGACATTCAACGCTGACGAGGTATGGAAGACTTCCGCCCCATACGTTTACGGATGAAGCCGTATATCCCGAGGACGAAGCCATATAAACGGTCTGTGCGACCTTGCCGTTATAGTAGCAGCATTTTCCCCAGACGGAGGAAACAAGGTCAACGATACGCTGCGGCGGATCGCTCCTTACGAGGACGGACGGGGTAAGTCCGTTCACGTTATGATACTTGACGTATGAGTAAGCTGCAACAGCCTGCGCTCTGATAGCTTCATCGCTGAACGAGGTGGAAATTTCGTTGTTGACGATCCTGCAAACGAGGTCGAAAGCATCATCGGTATGTACAGAGCCGCCGTATTTCGCGGTGAAGACTTCGCTGCCGTCCGATGGAACGGTCTGAGTTACATTAACATTTTCATTCGTTATGAAAGTCGGAGTTGTTTCGGTCGGGGTATCATCGATAGTGACAATAACATCGGCAACGGAAACGGGGGCGATATCCGCAAGGCGGCTGTCTGCGGCTGCGGCAGCGGTTGCGGCAGGTTCATCGTCCGATGATGGGTCATCATCTATGATAACATCGTCGTCATCATCGGTATCTTCGTCATAATCCTGCTGATCTTCCATAAGGTCGTCGGCGGGATCGTCTTCTGTTCCGAGTTGTGAAAGCACCTTTTCCTGACCGTTGTCATCGGCGAAAACATTGTTGTGCGAAGCTGTGTTCTTGTTTTCATTCGTATCGCCAAGCTCTTCGGCGTGACCCGATGGGAGGCTCATCGGAATTTCGCTGTCATCGGCAAAATTCGGCGGAACGGTGGTGACTGCTTCGCGTTTTGTGACGATATCGGAATAATCCATTCCTGCATATTCCGAAACTGCGGCGGAGGTCGCTTCGCCAATGTCTTCTCCCGTATCGGCGTCCGTTTCGGTCGAATAGTAGAAGTCCATTGAGATCGGCTCTTCATCGACATCTTCGACAAGGCAGAAAGCAAAGGTATAGAACCCTGCAACCAGCAGCAAAGATGCGATGCCGCTCAAAACTGTACTTTTTTTCATAGTGATTTCCTTTCAGATCTTATTCTGTATATGAACCGCCGTTGAACTTATAGTAGATAGCAGGCCACTTGGGGTTCTGATTTACATAGAAGTTCGAGGTATCTATATTATCAGTGGTTTCGCCCGAACGAAGACGTCTTGCGATAACAACATGACGCGCTTCGTCCCATTCGTATGCGCAGGTAGAAAGGGTGAGGTATTTATCGTTTTCATCAAAGTCAATTCCTGTGATGAACTGGCTGCGGGTGGTTATTTCTTTCTTGAAATTCTCGAAAGTATAAGTTCCGCTGTCCTTGAAATTGACATAATTGATGTAATCGAACACGTTTCCGTCGTCATGCTCGGGGAGAGTATTTATGACGAACGAGGATATGATGACGTAAGTATAGTTTTCGTAATAGTTATCGTAGTAGACAAATGGGTTTTTGAGCCAGTATTTGAGATCCCATTTATAATAGTCGAGGTTGCCGAACATTGAGCCGTCACGGTTATTGTGACCGTAGAGGATAATGTTGTCGCTCTGCTTGTCGGAATAATCGTTGATAACATTTCGGGGGTCTGCAAAGACTGTTCCGACCGAGCGTACCTGATCGTAGAAATTGTGCTTTAGGTAGTAGCTGTCGTCACGCTGAACGACAGGCTCGCCGAACACATCGGGGATATAGACATAGCCGACATAATCGGGGTTTATCGCAAGCATTTCTTCCGCAGCTTCGGACTTAGCAAGCGGAGGGCGCTGTTCCTCGGGGACTTCTTCGATATTATCGGAGGGGAGAACGCTGTCCGCGGTATCATTCTTGCCTGCGGAGCTGCTCGAAGCGTTATTGTAGATAACGTTGAGCTTGTTGTTGTTCTGCTTCGCTTCAAACTGGTGGTAAAAATACACCGCAAGCACTGCAATGCAGGCGATAAGCACAACTATCGCGAAAAGTGAGAATATCTTGCCGGCTATTTCCTTTCCCGAATCGCCCTTATGAGGGATAAATGCCTCGGAAAAGCTTTTTTTCTTCTTTTTTTCTTTTTCTTTATAATGTTGTGACTGGTAAACTTCATCGGCGAGTGCCATTATATAAAAACTCCTTTAATTCGCGGTAACGGTGGTGGTTTCTTCCGATTCGGTTTCGGGAACGCTTGTGACTGTGCTTTCCTCGGTATTTTCCGCTTCGGAAGTTTCCGCAGTGGTTTCTTTGGTAGTTGATTTCTTTTTCTTGGAGGTCGTTTCCTCGGCTGTGGTTTCTGTCGTTGTTTTCTTGGATTTTTTCTTGGTGGTTTCCTCAGCCGTTGTTTCCTCGGAGGTATCGGCGGAAGTTGATTTTTTCTTCTTGGAAGTGGTTTCTTCCGCAGAAGTTTCTTCCGTGGCTTCCGTAGTGGTTTTCTTCTTCTTTTTGGTGGTGGTATCTTCACCGCTTTCATCATCGGAAGCATCGGGAGGAACGGTCGTTACGTCTGCATCAACGGGAGTATCCGTATCGGAAACGTCTGCGTTTAATGTATCTGCGCTGCTTTCCTCGTCGGAAGCGGAAGTTTTCTTCTTCTTTTTCTTTTTGGTAGTGGTTTCGCCGTCCTCTTCGTCGGTTTCCTCGGGAACGGTGGTTTCCGAGGTCGTTGTTGTGGTTTCGCCCGACATTATTGCTATCCAGTCAACACCCCTTGCATAAGGGTTGAATGAAGCGGAGGTGAAATCATAATCGGAAACGCTTTCGCCGTCGCGGAGCTTTCGTGCGAAAACTACGAAACGTGAATCGGAGAACTCGTTCGAGCAGGTCGAGAGGAGTAAAAGCTTGTCGCCGAACTCTGCTTTTACGGGGGAGATTATCTGATTGCGCGACTGGACTTCGCCCATATACCAATCAAAGGTGGCTTCGTCATTGAGCGCTTCGATATAATCGTGATAATGGAAGACCTCGCCGTTGGAATCATGCTTTTCAAGCGCATTGGTTACGAAAAAGGCATAGATAAGGTATGTGCCAGTTTCATACTCTGTGCGGAGCGTTACGGTCGGGTTATCGGCATAAAATTCAAGGTTCTGCTTATAGTTTTTGAGGTTGCCGAACATTGTTCCGTCTTCCTGATTGTGACCATATAAGACGAGGTTCGGGGAAACATAGTCCTCGCTGACGGTGCAGCGGTAATCCATAAAGATAGCGCCGCCCTTGTTCTTCTCGTCATAGTATGTATGCGTGAGGTAGTAGGTATTTGTCGTGTCCTCGGGGTCTTGGACTACGGGCTGGTAGATATCGCAGCCCTCAAGCTCGATAAAGCCGACCACCTTGTCGCTTATACCTTTATAATAGGACATAATGTCGATGTTATGCTGCTGTTCCTCTTCCTCGGTCGGAGCAACAGTGATAACGTTGCCCTCGCTGTCGATAGTGGTTTTTGCCGTTGTGGTAACGACTTCCTTTATCTGTTCGAGGTCTTTTACGGCTCTGTCCGATTGGATAAGGGTGCTTGCGAGCATAACGCCTGCGCCGATAAAGATTATCACTGCGATGATGAACACTATCTTTCGTATCATCTCGAAGACGGTATCACCTTTCCACGGAAGAAGCTCTTTAAGGATATTCTTCTTCGCCTTTTTGGCATTATCTTCCGCAGCTTCTTCAGCTGTGAGAGTGATAGGTTCGGGCTCAAACGGAGGTATATCATCGGTTTGAACGGTTTCGTTTTTGGAAACGCTTTCGGCACTGTTGGATTTTTGGGAGTCGGGGGAGTTTTCTTTCTCGGTCGGAGTGTCTTCCTTTTCGGGATTCGCTTCGTCCGATTCGGGTTCGTCGTCGATTATCTCATCATCGGAAATATCGTCAACAGTATCATCGGTTTCATCGATATCTTCGGGAACGGTTTCGTCTTCCTCGATATCTTCGCTTTCATAATCGGTGATAGCATCATCGACGGTTTCTTCTATGCTCGGCTCGGGGAGAATGTCGCCCCAGTCGGGGATATCGGCATTGAGGATTTCAACGGTTTCCTGCGGTTCGTTTTCGGCTTTGTCGGTATCGTCAAGTCCGTTTGCGAACACGCTTGAAAAAGCGCCGCTTTCGTCCGTGCTTTTGTCGGAAAAGCTTTCCGCAGGGATAACGCCGTCAAGAACGGCTGTAGGCTGCGGCGGAGTTTCGGGTTCGGAGGGTTTGTTTGTTTCCTCTTCGGATATATCATCAATGATATTACTTTCTGTAATATCATTTTCCGTATTTTCTATGGTTTCGGGAACTTCACTTTCAGTTGGCGAAGTGTTTACAGGCACGTCAAGGTCGGTGATTTCCTGCCCTGCGGAGTTATCCGACTCGGGCAAATCGGTATTGGGCAAAGATGCCGTAGGTTCGTCAGAAGCTTTAGGCTCGTCAGAAGCTTTAGGCTCGGCAGTTGCCTTGGGTTCGTCAGAAACTTTAGGCTCGATAGCTGCCATAGGCTCGTCTGACTTGTCCTGCTCGGCAGCGTTCGGCTTGGCTGAGGCTTCGTTTGGCACGGTTTCTTCGGGAGAAGCTGCCTCGGAAACGCTTTCCTGCTTTGTATCGGCTTCGGAGGTGCTTTCCGAAAGTGGTGTTTCCGAACTGTCGAGGGTATTCTCCGTATGCTCGGCTGTTTCCTCGGGAGGGGCTGGCTTTGCATGGCGCGGGATATACTCGCCGCTCGGCGAAAGCTCCTCGGAGAATTCCTCTTCATAGTCTTTTATTATATTGTAAGATGCGGACGGGTCGGTTTTTTTCTTGTCGAATTCCGCAATTATATCATCGACCGTAAAGCCGAATTTGTTATCTGACATTGAAAACTATCCTTTTATTGATTATAGATGAAGCTGTAATCGGGTTCTTTTGCTTCGTAATTTACAGATGCGAGCGTTGTATCGACCTCTGCCGATTCACCGTCGCGGACACGTCTTCCGATGACAACGAAACGGGACGGTTCAAACTCGTTCGAGCAGGTGGAGAGGGTGAGGAACTTATCGTTCTCGTCAAAGTCAACGCCTGTATTTATCGCTGTACGTTCGAGGATATTTTCCTTGAACGAATCGAATGGGCGGTTCTTGGCGAAGTTTATGTAGTTATGGTAGTCGAAGATGATACCGTCACGGGTGTGTCTTGGCTCGACTTCGATAACAAAAGCAGCAATAATTTTATAGGTGTACTCTTCATAGAGGTTGGAGAACTCAAAGGTCGGGTGGTTGACATAGAAGTCGAAGCCCTTTGTGCTGCCCGAGGACGGCTTGACCTTATAATAATTGAGCGTACCGAACATTGTGCCGTCGCGCTGGTTGTGACCGTAGAGGATAATGTTCTTGCTCTGGTTGTCGTCATAATCATTGACATTGCAGCGGTAATCGGCGAAGATCGTTCCCGGCTGAGCTTTCTGACCGTAGAAATTGCGGTCGAGGTAGTCACTGTTGTTTTCCGTCTGGACAACAACGTTGTCGATGTATGTACCGCCGACCTTTATCCAGCCTGCTGTATCGGGATTTTCGTCAACAAACGATTTCATACTGTCGAGCAGTACGAGCGGAGGGGGAGCAGTTGTAACTGTGGTTTCCTCTTCGGTTACTGTGGTGACGGGCGGAGCGGTTTCTGAGGTTATAACTGTTGTATGCTGGCTTGCAAGTTCATCGTTGAGCTTCTTGTTGCGCTGCTCGCCTATGACAAGGCATATAAGAATGATAACTGTCACAACAAGCACGGCTGCGGCGATGATAGTGACGATCTTTGAAGCCTTTACCTTTGGCGAATCGTCTTTCTGCGGTATGAATCTATCGGAAAAGCTTTTATTTGACATCTATTTTTACCTCGTGTAAAAATTTTTTGTAAGGAAATATTTTATCTGTGATAGAAATTTATCTATGATAAAAATTTATCTATGATAAAAATCTATCTATGATAGATAACGTTCCAGTCGGGTTCTTTTGCGCTCTTGTTCGTATAAGCCTGAGAAGTATCGACGGACGGGTCTTCGCCTTTGCGTGTGCGTCTTGCGATGACAACGAAACGGGACGGTTCAAACTCGTTCGAGCAGGTCGAGAGTGTGAGGAACGAATCGCCGTATTCAACGTCAACGCCTGTGACTATCTGCGAGCGAAGCTCAACGTTTTCGATGAAGTCCTGATACTGAGCTTTATTCTCGAAGTTTATGTAATTATGGTAATCGAACACAACGCCGTCGGCGGTCTGCCATGTTTCAACGGGAGTTACGAAGCAGGCGATTATTTTATACACATCGGTGCTGTAATTCGAGCTGAAAGTTACGGTCGGGTGCGATTTATAGAAATCGAGGTCGTGCTTATATTTTGCAAGGTCGCCGAACATAGTCTTGTCCTTTTGGTTATGACCGTAGAGGACGAGGTTGTCCGAGCGTTCACGCGCATTGAGCGTTGCACGGCGGTCGAGGAAGATAGTTCCTGCCTTGTTCTTGCTGCCGTCAAATGCACGTTTGAGGTAGTATGTATTGCCGTCACTGCTCTTTTTCTGGACAACGGGGAGGGCGATATTGGTATCGTCTATCTGCACCCAGCCGACGGTATCTTCGTTTATTGCGAGGAGCTGTTTTGCACTTGGGAGAAGCTCGCCGCCGTTATCGCCTATGGAGATATGCGAGATGATAAGGTCTTTGAGGTTTCCGTTGAGTATTTTTGTGCTGACCGACTGCCAAAGCTCGCTTCCGAGTATAAAGATACAGCCGATGAGTATCACAAGGCAGAGCTGTGTGAATATCTTGCTGACGACTTCCTTTGCGCCGTCACCTCTCTGAATGAGCAGCCAGTGGCCGCAGCGTTCCTTGCGTTTTTGCTTCTGTGCTTTTTTATAGGCTTTTTTAGCCTCACGGGATAATGCCATTTATTTATCAATTCCTGATCTTTCTATATTTATTAGTAGTATAATTATACAGCAAACGGGTCAAAAAGTCAAGGAGATGCGCTTGTTTTGTAGCATTTGACAAATAAACTTTCAGATAAATTACACATAGGCAAAAGATTTTTTTGCGTAAGGGCACATTTCAGAATATTTATGCAAAAATATACTCTCTGTATTGACAAAAAGGCAAAAATATTGTATAATAAAATCACGGTTTTATAACATAAGTTTATGTTAAATGGAGGATAAGATATGCGTTGTCCGTTCTGCGGTTTTGAAGATACAAAGGTCATTGATTCCCGTCCTGCCGACGGTCAGAAACGCCGCCGCAGGGAATGTACAAGCTGCGGAAGAAGATTCACGACTTACGAATCGGTCGAAGTTCCCGTTCTGCTTGTCACGAAAAAGGACAACACGGCGGAGCTTTTCAACCGAAACAAGCTTATTGCGGGAATTTCTACTGCTGTAAAGAAGCGTCCCGTTTCCGCGGAGGATATCAACCGCATAGTTGAGGAGATCGAAAGCTACTATGCGAACAAAATGGTGACGCAGGTCACAAGCTCGGAGATAGGCGACAGGGTTCTTGCGGCTCTGCGCGAGATAGATGAAGTAGCATATGTTCGCTTTGCGTCCGTTTACAAGGATTTCGATGATGTTGACAGTTTTATTGACATCATTTCGGAGCTTAGGGACGGGGAGAAGAAGTGATTATTGCCCGACAGGTCATTCGTTGGTCTGCCGGGCATTTTTATTAGGAAAATTCGGCTTTTGCAGCCATTTATGAACACTTTTATTCAAAAATATAGCCAATATGCATATTTTATACATTTGCAATTGCATAAAATCGAATAATATACAAAAAATAATGCATAAAAATAAAAAATCAAGAAAAATATGCAAAAACTCTTGACAAAAGCAGGAATAGGTGTATAATAAAACTTGTACGACAGAGATCGTTAAAAATCTATGTATGCAAATACATATTTATGGAGGAAAATAAAATGGCTAAGGAAATTAAAAAGGTTGTTCTGGCTTACTCGGGCGGACTTGATACTTCTATCATCATTCCGTGGTTAAAAGAAAACTACAATAACTGCGAAGTTATCGCTGTTTCGGGCAACGTTGGTCAGGGTACTGAGCTTGACGGACTTGAAGAAAAGGCTATCAAGACAGGTGCTTCCAAGCTTTACATTGAAGACCTTACAGAAGAATTCATCACTGATTATGTATATCCTACCGTTCAGGCAGGCGCTGTTTACGAGGGCAAGTATATGCTCGGTACTTCTTTTGCACGTCCTATCATCGCAAAGAGAATCGCTGAGATCGCTATCAAGGAAGGCGCTGACGCTATCTGCCACGGCTGCACAGGCAAGGGCAACGATCAGGTACGTTTTGAGCTTGCTATCAAGGCATTCGCTCCCGAGATGCAGATCATCGCTCCTTGGAGAATCTGGGATATCAAGAGCCGTGACGAAGAGATCGATTATGCAGAGGCTCACAACATTCCTCTTAAGATAAACAGAGAAACAAACTACTCCAAGGACAAGAACATCTGGCATCTTTCCCACGAAGGTCTTGACCTTGAAGATCCTGCAAATGAGCCGCAGTACGAAAAGCCCGGCTTCCTTGAAATGGGTGTATCTCCTATTCAGGCACCTGACAAGCCGACTTATGTTACTATCCACTTTGAAAAGGGTATCCCAACAGCTGTTGACGGCAAGACAATGAACGGCACAGAGCTTGTAACTGCTCTTAACAAGCTTGGCGGCGAGAACGGCATCGGTCTTGTTGACCTCGTTGAGAACCGTCTTGTTGGTATGAAGTCCAGAGGCGTATACGAAACACCGGGCGGAGCTATTCTTTACCACGCTCACGATGTTCTTGAAACCATTACACTTGACAAGGCTACACAGCGTATGAAGCAGAAGCTTGCTATCGACTTTGCAGACCTCGTTTACAACGGTCAGTGGTTCACACCTGTTCGTGAAGCCCTTTCCGCTTTTGTTACAAAGACACAGGAAACTGTTACGGGCGATGTTAAGCTCAAGCTTTACAAGGGCAACATCATCAACGCAGGCGTTACATCTCCTTACACTCTTTATGATGAAGAAGTTGCAACATTTGATGAAGACCATGTTTATAATCAGGCTGATTCCGCAGGATTCATCAACCTTTACGGACTTCCGATCAAGGTTAGAGCTATGCTTGAAAAGAAGAGAAATAACAAGTAAGTTCATTTAAAAAAATATAAGGGCGGACAGCTATCCGCCCTTGTGTTGTTTCTGCGAAAACGTATATTTTACATTCAATTGCGAAAAATACTGTTGAAATGTCAGGGACAACACCGCACGGCACTTGCTTTTATCAGGTTTTGTGCGGTATTGCCTCGGAAGTGTTTGCGGCGGAGCTTTTGCGACCGCCTTTAGGGAGATAATTTGATGAAGATGAGAAAAATACTGGTAGGAGTTGTTTTTGCGGCTGTAATGATGTTTACGGCTTGCTCAAACGGTGACACGCAGATGAGTGAAGAGGACGCTGCACTTCAGCAGAAGCTTATTGGAGTTTGGCTTTACCCCGATTCGGCTGTATATGATGAAGACGGCGATCTGACCTCTTTTTCGACATATCAGTTCACGGACAGTGTATTGAAGCGTCATGACGTTGAGAACGAGCAGATAACGTCTTATTTGCTTGATAAATACACGATAAAAGACGGAAAATTCGTTGTTCAGGCTGACGGACAGAAGCAGTATGCACTGATAAATATCGAAGAGATCGACGGAAAAGATCATCTTTTCTGGGATATTGATACGAAAACTATGGAATTCACCAGAATGACGGATGAAGAGATCGAAGAATACGGAATTCCGTCCGATAAAACTCTTGACAGCGAAGCCGAGCTTCTTGGCATTGAAACAACGAAGGCGGATAACACGGTTGAAACGGAAGCGGCAGCGGAAACTTCGGCTGCTTCGGAAGAATAAATAAAAGGATAAGGAGCTTCATAATCATGAACAGCAAAATGTGGGCGGGACGTTCCTCAAAGGAAGTTGATTCACGCGTAAATGATTTCAATTCATCGATAAAATTCGATTCGAGAATGTACAGACAGGACATAAAGGGTTCAATGGCACACGCTGAGATGCTCGGCGACTGCGGAATCATCGAAAAGTCCGAGAGCGAAAAGATAATCGAAGGTCTTAAAGGCATACTTGCGGATATTGATGACGGCAAGCTGCTTTTCGACCCGAATGCGGAAGATATCCATATGTTTGTTGAGTCCGAGCTGACAAAGCGTCTTGGCGACACGGGCAAGCGTCTTCACACGGCACGAAGCAGAAACGATCAGGTTGCGCTTGACATCAGAATGTATCTCAAAGATGAAGTCAACGAGATAATCCCGATGATAAGAGAGCTTATCGGTGTTCTCTGCGACATTGCGGAGAAGAATCTTGACACTATTATGCCCGGTTACACGCATTTACAGCGCGCTCAGCCTATCACATTTGCACATCATATTATGGCTTATGCGCAGATGCTTATCCGTGACATCGGCAGATTTGAGGATACATACAAGCGTATGGACAGAATGCCGCTCGGAAGCGGTGCGCTTGCTGCGACGACTTATCCGATAAACAGAAAGCAGGTTTGCAAACTGCTCGGGTTTGAGGACATAACGATGAACTCTTTGGACGGTGTTTCGGACAGGGATTTCTGCGTTGAGATGTGTTCGGCGATATCGATACTGATGATGCATCTTTCGCGTTTCTCCGAAGAGATAATCCTTTGGAGCTCGTGGGAATTCAAGTTCATTGAGCTTGATGATGCTTACGCTACGGGTTCGTCGATAATGCCGCAGAAGAAAAACCCCGATGTTACAGAGCTTATCCGAGGCAAGACGGGCAGAGTTTACGGCGATCTCAACACGCTTCTCGTTATGTTAAAGGGAACTCCGCTTGCATACAACAAGGATATGCAGGAGGACAAGGAAGCTATTTTCGATGCTATCGACACGGTAAAGCTTTGCCTTACGACATTTATCCCGATGCTTTCGACAATGGAGCTTTACAAGGAAAATATGAGAAATGCTGCGGCGAGAGGCTTCATCAATGCGACCGACTGTGCGGACTATCTTGTTAAAAAGGGACTTCCGTTCAGAGATGCATACAAGATCACGGGAACGCTCGTTGCTTACTGCATAAAGAATCAGACGGTGCTTGAAAATCTTTCGATCGAAGAGTTCCGTGAGCTTTCGCCCGTATTCGATGATGATGTTTACGAGGCTATAAAGCTTGAAACCTGCGTAAATATGAGAAAGGCTGACGGAGGTCCTGCTCCCGAGGCTGTTAAGAAGCAGATAGAATTTGCAAGAAAATACACGAAATAAGGTCGGCGTTTTTACGCCCAAGAGGGAGAAAGTTATGGCATACAAGGTTTTTATCGACGGTCAGGAGGGCACAACGGGACTTCGCATCGTTGAGAGATTGAAAGACAGAAAAGACATTGAGCTTATCACGATTGATGAAGAGCTCCGCAAGGACACGGCGGAGAGAAAGCGTCTTATAAACGAATCGGACTACACATTTTTGTGTCTGCCCGATGCTGCGGCTATTGAGTCGGCAGAGCTTTGCGACAATCCGCACACGAAGATACTTGACGCTTCGACTGCGCACAGAACTGCGCCCGGTTGGGACTACGGTCTTCCCGAACTTTCGGCTGAGCACCGTGCAAAAATTGCGGCTTCAAAGAGAGTTGCAGTCCCAGGCTGTTATGCGAGCGGATTCAATGCGCTTTGCTATCCTATGGTGAAGAATGGCTTCATTGCGCCTTATCACACTGTTACCTGTCATGCGGTTTCGGGTTACAGCGGTGCGGGAAAGAAAGCAATTGCTGTTTATGAGGGTGAAAACAAGCCCGACGAATTCAACTCGCCGAGATTTTACTCGCTCGGCAAGCAGCACAAGCACATCAAGGAAATGATGGCGATATCGGGACTTTCCTATCCTCCGATATTCAGCCCTATCGTTGATGATTACTACAACGGAATGGTGGTTGCAGTTCCGTTTTTCCTCAGAGCGATGCCTATAAAGACAAGTGCGGAGGCTGTTCATGCGATGCTTTCCGAGCATTACGAGGGACAGAATTTTGTAAAGGTGATGCCGCTCATGGGCGAGGGTGTTCTTGAGAACGGTTTCCTTGCGGCTAACACGATGAAAGATACGAACATGATGCAGATATTCGTTTTCGGCAATGATGATCACATTATGCTTTGCTCGCGTTTCGACAATCTCGGCAAGGGTGCATCGGGTGCGGCTGTTCAGTGCATGAACATTATGATGGGGATTGACGAGACCACAGGGTTGATTTGAATTCGGAATTCGGAATTCGGAATTCGGAATTATTTGACAGATATTTATTATGAAAGATAATGTAATTGTTAATAAGAGCAAGACTTTTGCGCTTCGCATTGTAAAAATGTATAAATATCTGACGATCGAGAAAAAAGAATTCGTCCTTTCAAAACAGGTTTTGCGAAGCGGAACGAGCATTGGTGCAAATGTCAGAGAGGCAATTCGTGGACAAAGTTCCGCTGACTTTTACTCAAAGCTTAACATTGCGCTTAAAGAGGCGAGTGAAACCGAATACTGGCTTGAACTGCTCGGTGAGAGTGGGTATATTGAAAAAAGTCATTTTGACGATATTTATTCGGATTGTCAGGAAATAATCAGTATTTTGGTTGCAATAACGAGAAATCAGAAATCAAGTTGATTTAAAAGCTCTGTTCAGAACGGAAAAGGGCAGTTCGGAGAATAATTCCGAATTCCGAATTCCGAATTCCGAATTGAGCAGGAGGTTTGTTTATGGATACATTTAAGGTTGTTGACGGCGGTGTATGTGCTGCAAAGGGATTCAAGGCAAGCGGTTTATACTGCGGAATCAAGGAGAACCCTACTAAGAAGAATGATATTGCGCTCATCGTTTCCGATGTTATGTGCAATGCGGCAGGTGTTTACACTTCAAACAAGGTAAAGGGTGCGCCTGTTATCGTTACTAAGAAAAATCTTGCGGCTTCGGGCGGAAAGGCTAAGGCTGTTATTGTCAACTCGAAGAATGCGAACACCTGCAATGCTGACGGTGAAGCTAAGGCTGATGCTATGTGCAGACTCGTTTCCGATGCTTTGGGCATAAAGCAGGAAGAGGTAATTGTTGCTTCGACGGGTGTTATCGGACAGATACTTCCGCTTGAGCCTATTGAAAAGGCTGTTCCTCAGCTTGTGGAGAAGCTTGCTTATGACGGAAACGTTGAGGCTGCTACTGCTATTATGACGACTGACACGGTGAAAAAGGAATACGCTGTTGAATTTGAGATAGGCGGAAAGGTTTGTCATCTCGGCGGTATGGCTAAGGGAAGCGGAATGATCCACCCGAATATGGCTACTACGCTGAACTTTATCACCACTGACTGTGCAGTTTCCGCTCCGATGCTTCAGAAAGCGCTTTCTGAGATAGTTAAAATTACATACAACTGTCTTTCCGTTGACGGAGATCAGTCCACTAACGATACTTGTATGCTTATGTCGAACGGACTTGCCGAAAATCCTGAGATCAATGCTGAGGGTGCTGATTTTGACACATTCAAGGGCGCGCTTTATCAGGTAATGGCAAACCTTACGAGAATGCTTGCCAAGGACGGTGAGGGTGCTACCAAGCTTCTTACCTGCATTTGTTCTTCTGCGCCCGATCTTGACACGGCTATAATCGTTGCGAAGAGTGTTATCCGCTCGCCGCTTTTCAAGTGTGCGATGTTCGGTGCTGATGCTAACTGGGGACGTGTTCTCTGCGCTATCGGTTATGCCGAGGCTGAATTCGACATCAACAAGGTAGATGTTGATCTTGGTTCAAAGGCAGGAAGAATCGCTGTTTGCCGCAATGGTGCAGGCGTTGATTTCTCAGAGGATGAGGCTAAGAAAATTCTCACCGAGGACGAAATTGAGATATACATTGAACTTAATCAGGGCGAAGCCAAGGCTACGGCCTGGGGCTGTGACCTTACTTATGATTATGTCAAGATAAACGGTGATTACCGTTCATAATTGTATATAACGATAGTATTTATACAATTAGTATAGAATGAATTGAGGAAGAAAAGGAATGGAAAACATATCTAATCTGGTACGGTCGAAGGTACTTATTGACGCGCTCCCGTACATACAGAAATACTACGGCAAGATAGTTGTTGTAAAATACGGCGGAAACGCTATGACGAACGAAGAACTCAAAGACGCTGTTATGAGCGACATTGTACTGCTTTCGCTCATTGGTGTAAAGGTAGTTCTTGTTCACGGCGGCGGTCCTGAAATAAACGATATGCTCAAGAGAGTTGGCATTGAGAGCAAGTTCGTGAACGGACTTCGCTACACTGACGCGGCTACGGTTGACATTGTTAAAATGGTGCTTGCCGGAAAGGTGAACAAGGAGCTTGTTTCACATCTTACTCTCCATAAGGGCAATGCGCTCGGAATGTGCGGAATTGACGGCAATATGATAACTGCGCACAAGATAGAGAGCAAGGACGATCTCGGTTTTGTCGGTGAGATAGTAAATGTGAACACTAAGCCTATTCTTGATGCTATTGAGAATGGATACATTCCTGTTATTTCTACGGTTGCGTGCGATGAGCAGGGTCAGACCTACAACATCAATGCTGACACGGCGGCTTCGAGAATTGCGGCTGAGCTTGGTGCGGAGAATCTTATCCTTATGACGGACATTGTCGGACTCCTCAAGAACAAGGACGATGCTTCTACGCTCATTCCGACTGTACACGTCAGTGATGTGCCGTTTATGAAGCGTCAGGGCATTATCTCGGGCGGTATGATACCGAAGATAGACTGCTGTGTTGAGGCTGTACGAAGAGGTGTTTCCAAGACTTGTATCATTGACGGACGTGTTCCGCACTCGATACTCGTTGAGCTTCTTTCAAGTCAGGGTATTGGTACGCAGTTTGTATAATAACATAAAGTTTAAATCGACATAATAAATACATATAGTATAATTGGTGACAGATATGACTTTGCTTAAATTATTTCTTATTATAGTGTTTATTTCTGTAATGGCGGTGCTTGACATTAAGAGGAAGCTTCCGTTGTTCGGAAAGCTTGGCGGCGTTATTGAAATTTCGCTTTTGCCGCACTGCTGCCTTATCGTTTACCTTATTATAAAGCTTATGGACTTTGTGGGGGCGGCGGCAGTTTGGGCAGGCGTTTTATGCGGAGGGTTTATGCTTGTCCGCATAGTTGTAATGTCGATAAAGCCGCACAACCGAAAGCTTCGCGTCAAGGTTCGCGTAAAGGCGCTTTACGGCGGAAAAGTTCTGATAGGGTATTCCGCTTGGTCGGTGCTTTTGCAGACGGTATTTTACATTGTAATGGGCGTGAACGGCTTTTTCGGCTTGCCGAGGGGTCTTATCATTGCCGACACGGTGACGGCTGTTCTGCTTGTGCTTGGCTTTGCACTGAACGGAATAATAAGGGTGCTTGTACTTTGCTACAGGCTCAATATTATAAAGCGTATCGTGGTTTTCCTGCTTCTGCCGATACCCGTTGTCAACATTTTTGTACTTAGATATATGTACAAGATCGCTGACGAGGAATACGCTTTCGAGGACACGAGGGCGGAATGTGATGAGCAGAGGGCGGAGTCGCAGGTCTGCTGCACGAAATATCCGTTACTGCTTGTTCACGGGATAGGTTTTCGCGACCGACGGTATTTCAACTACTGGGGAAGAATTCCCAAGGAGCTGAAGCGAAATGGTGCGACGGTTTACTACGGTATGCAGGACGGCTGTATCACTGTTGAAGCGGCAGGGGAGCAGATAAAGAAGCGCATACTTGAAGTGATAGATGAAACGGGCTGTGAAAAGGTGAACATAATCGCTCATTCAAAGGGTGGGCTCGATGCGAGATATGTTATTTCCACGCTTGGAATGGAGGACTATGTTGCGAGTCTGACGACTGTGGGGACTCCGCACAGGGGTTCACAGGTGGCAGATGAGGCGCAGAAGCTTCCCGACAGCTTATACCGCAAGGTAGCGGCTTATATGGACAAGAGCTTTCACAAGCTTGGAGATGAAAATCCCGATTTTTACAATGCCTGTCACGAATTCACGTCGGAATATGCGGAAAAATTCAACCGGGAGAACCCCGATTCGGGCAAGGTGTATTATCAGAGCTACACTTCTGTTATGAGTGGAATGTTCAGCTTCGGGATACTTGCTTTTACATATCTTATCCTGCGCAAATACGGCAGAAATGACGGACTTGTGACGGTAGAATCCGCGAAGTGGGGCGAGTTCAGAAAGGTTTATGAACCTGTTCACCACAGAGGTGTTTCACACGGGGACACTATTGATCTTATGCGTGAGGATTTCAATGGTTTTGACCCGAGAGAGGCTTATGTTGAGATCGTTTCCGACTTAAAGGAAAAAGGATTTTAACAAATTAAGATTTTTGTTGCAATTTGTTATAAATTCTGTTATAATGTCCCTAAAGGTGATATAAATGGGTTGGATAAACATATTCGGACTTGTTTTTATGGTCATTATAATGATACCGAACGTCATTTTTGCTTTAAAATGCAAAGACGGATTTGAAAACAAGTGGGAAAACAAGTTTATTGAGGCACTTGAACAGATAGGGCGGTATGGGTGTTTTGCTTTTATGGTGATAAACATACCGAAGACATGGTTCGGGTGGGCATCGGACGAGGCTTTCGCTTTATATCTTATTGTTGATGCGGTGCTTATTATCGCTTACTGCGTGATATGGGCGGTGTGCTTTAAGAAAAACAGTGTTTTCCGTGCTTTGAGTTTATCGATGATACCCTCGGCGATATTCCTTTTCAGCGGGATAATGAGCAGGTCTGTACTTTTGATGATATCGGCGCTGATATTTGCGCCGTGCCATATACTTATTTCTTATAAAAATGCAAGGAGTTGATATAAAATGACGACTATAGAAAAATTCAATGAACACGTTATGCACACATACAACCGTTACAACGTTGTACTCGAAAAGGGCAGCGGAAGAACTGCTGTTGATGAAGACGGCAAGGAATACATAGATTTCGGCAGTGGCATAGGCACGAACTCGCTCGGCTACTGTGATGAGGACTGGGCAGATGCGGTTTGTGCACAGGCTCGCGCTATTCAGCACACATCAAACTACTTTTACACAAAGGTACAGGCTGATTTTGCAGCAAAGCTAAGTGAAGTAACGGGTTATGACAAGATGTTCTTCGGCAACTCGGGTGCTGAGGCCAACGAATGTGCTATAAAAATCGCGAGAAAGTATTCATTTGACAAATACGGCAAGGACGCAAAGCGCTGGAACATTATCACGCTTGTGAACAGCTTCCACGGAAGAACGCTGACCACGCTTTCGGCTACGGGTCAGGAGGTTTTTCACAACTATTTCTTCCCGTTCACGGAGGGTTTCATCAACGTTGAGGCTAACAACATTGATGATCTTCGTGCAAAGGCTGATGACAGTGTATGTGCGATAATGTTTGAATTCGTTCAGGGTGAGGGCGGTGTAAATTCGCTCGACAAGGCTTTTGTGGACGAGATTTTCAAAATTTGTGCTGAGAAAGATATCCTTGCTATTGCTGACGAAGTTCAGACAGGTGCAGGCAGAACGGGAACGTTCCTTGCTTCCGAGCAGTTCGGTGTTAAGCCTGACATCACGACGCTCGCAAAGGGTGTTGCAGGCGGTGTTCCTGTGGGAATTTGTCTTGCGGGAAAGAAATGCTCCGATGTACTGACGGGCGGAACGCACGGTTCGACCTTCGGAGGAAATCCTCTTGCCTGCGCAGGCGGACTTACTGTTGTAAGCAAGGTCGGAAACGAAGAATTCCTTAAGGGAGTTCGTGAAAAGAGCGCATATATGCGTGAAAAGATCATGGCTATGCCTTTGGTAGAAGGTGTGAGCGGACTTGGACTTATGATAGGCATAACGATAAAGGGCAAGAAAGCGGCTGACGCTGCAAAGGAGTGTCTTGCGAACGGTTTATTCGTACTCACGGCGAAGGACAAGATAAGACTTCTTCCTCCGCTCAACATTACATATAATGAAATCGACAAGGGTCTTGACATACTTGGGAGAGTGCTTGAATGATCTACTATGAAAAATACGGAAACGAATTCAATCCTGTTGTGATACTTCTTCACGACAGCGAATCTGTCTACTGCTTTTCAAAAGAATGTGATTATCTTTCCAGAAACTACTGCGCTATCGTGCCGCATCTTCCCGGATACGGACGGAATCCCGAGAAGATGTTCTCGGTGGGGAGTGCGCTCGAACAGATAGTGGAGCTTGCGTCAACATTCGGAAAGCCTGTGACGCTTGTTGGTGCATCGCTCGGTGCGGAGCTGGCGTTTCATCTTATATGCAAAAACACGGAGCTTTTCAACGGCTGCATAATGATAAGTCCTTGGCTCGAAAGGGATATTGGTGGCATTGAAAAGGCGCTTGCGCAGCTCAACGAGAGGGAAAAGTTCATCAAGAACAAGTTCCTTTCGGGGATAAGCGGTCTGACTATGGGACTGAGCAAGGACGAACTGCGTGATTACAACGAATTCTGCAAGAATGTCAGCATGAACTCGCTCGTTGCGGCGGTTGACAATGGCATTTCCTACGAAAACTATCCCGAATACAAGGAGCTGAAGATGCCTTTGCTGGCACTTTGCGGACTTAATGAACCTATGGAGATACGAAACAGCGTAAGACGTCTTTCAAAGGACAATCCGAACTGCAGCTACGATATGTGGGACGGAGTTTCGAGAAAGCTTCCCGTAAAGGCGGCTGCGCGCTTATCCAAGGTGATAGAAGAATTCATTGACAAGGCTTATGCAAAATAATATATATGAAAGGGCGATACAAAATGAACCACTTACTTAAAATGCTCGATCTTTCGACAGAGGAGATAATGGAGATACTCAATCTTGCCGATCAGCTCAAATATGAGCGCAAGCACAACATTGAACATCATCTTCTCAAGGGAAAATCACTCGGTATGATCTTCCAGAAGGCTTCGACAAGAACCCGTGTATCTTTTGAAACCGGTATGTACCAGCTTGGAGGAAATGCGCTTTTCCTTTCTTCGCACGATCTTCAGATAGGCAGAGGTGAACCTGTTCAGGACACGGCTCGTGTACTTTCACGCTATCTTGACGGCATCATGATCCGTACCTTTGAGCAGAAAGAGGTAGAGGACCTTGCAAAGTACGGCTCTATCCCTGTTATCAACGGACTTACGGACTTCTGTCACCCTTGTCAGATACTTGCAGACCTTATGACTATCCGCGAGTTCAAGGGACAGTTCGACGGACTGAAGATGTGCTTTATCGGTGACGGAAACAATATGGCCAACTCTCTCATTGTCGGCGGTTTGAAGGTCGGAATGAAGGTTTCTGTGGCTTGCCCTGAGGGTTATCACCCCGACAAGCAGGTGCTTGACTTCGCAAAGGACTACGAGGGCTTTGAGCTTACAGATTCTCCTGTTAAGGCAGCAGCCGGCGCAGATGTTGTTATCACTGACGTTTGGGCTTCTATGGGTCAGGAAGGCGAAGCAGAGAAGAGAAAGATCGCATTCAAGGGATATCAGATCAATGATGAGATCATGGCTGCGGCTAACCTTGATGCAATGGTACAGCACTGTCTTCCTGCGCACCGTGAGGAAGAGATCACAGAAAAGGTATTCGAGGCACACGCAAACGAGATCTTTGAAGAAGCAGAAAACAGACTTCATGCCCAGAAGGCCGTTATGGTCAAGCTCATGGGCTGAAAATAAATTATTAAAAGGGAGTAAATACTATGGGGTTCGACAGAATCAGGATCAAAGAAAACGCAAAACTGCACTATCAGAATAACAAGTGGCAGAATGTACTCGTTGTACTTATAAATATACTTATTGTCGGCGGAGTGCAGGTCATTGTCAGACTTTCGGGCGATAGCTGGTATGTAGCTATGTTTATGTCGCTCGTAAGCATTGCGGTATCGCTGCTTGTAGTGAACATCATTGCAATGGGTACGACGACATGGTTCCACAGGTCTATCAAGACTGAGGGACTTAAAATGGAAGAGATGTTCTGGCCGTTTAAGGAAGATTACGGCGGAAACGTGCTGATGATGTTCCTTATCGCACTCTATACCGCACTCTGGTCAATGCTTTTTGTTATTCCCGGCATTGTAAAGGGATATTCATATTCGCTCGCAATGTACATAAAGTCGGAAAATCCGAACATTCCTGCTTCAAAGGCTATCGAACTCAGCACAAGAATGACGAACGGCCGCAAAATGGATCTATTTGTGCTTGATCTGAGCTTCATAGGCTGGGGTATACTTTCTGCACTCACATTGAATATACTTGGAATACTCTATGTAATACCATATCAGTATGCTGCAAAGGCATTTGCATATGAGGAGATCAAGGAAGAGGCGCTTGCAAATCAGAAGGTTTCCGAAGCGGAACTTTTCGGTTACGCAAACTTATAATCATCTTTGATAACATACAAAACAGCGCTTTCGGTCATTCGGGAGCGCTGTTTTTATGTAAACTAAAGTATATTCTGTGCAAAATATATATTAAGCTGCTGTAAAATGTGGGATCCTATCGTTAAAATGCCAAAGTTGAAAAAAAGTGTTGACAAAAGAGGTTGAATATGATATTATATATAAGTCGTCAAACGACAGTACAAAATACTGAATGAAAAAGTTGAGAAACGTTTCATTACAATGACGATATCTTATCAGTGTTCACGACTTGTTAATAAAGAGTTTAAAACGATTTAATTGACAAAATAATGTGAATATGATAAAATAAATAAGCTGCTCATCTGAGAGTTGAGTAAAAAGAAAATAAAATATTTTCAAAAAGTACTTGACAAACTCGAATGAATGTGATATAATATTAAAGCTGTCACAACGCAGCGAACAGAACCTTGAAAATTGAACAATAACGAACTTAAACGACCCTTAAGATTCCAATCTGAACTAATGTTCAGATCGAGGAAAAACTAAGAACTCAAGTCAAAGAGTATAAAATAAGACGCCAGAAACAAGTAAGTTAAGAGCTTACAGGATAGATTTTAAAGCAGAAATGCTTTTAAATACAAACTTTTAAAGAGTTTGATCCTGGCTCAGGACGAACGCTGGCGGCACGCTTAACACATGCAAGTCGAACGGAGTTTACGGAAGCTTGCTTCTGTAAACTTAGTGGCGGACGGGTGAGTAACACGTGAGCAACCTGCCTTTAAGAGAGGAATAACAGTCTGAAAAGACTGCTAATACCTCATAACATAACGAAGCCGCATGACTTTGTTATCAAAGATTTATCGCTTAAAGATGGGCTCGCGTCTGATTAGCTTGTTGGTGAGGTAACGGCCCACCAAGGCGACGATCAGTAGCCGTACTGAGAGGTAGATCGGCCACATTGGGACTGAGACACGGCCCAGACTCCTACGGGAGGCAGCAGTGGGGAATATTGCACAATGGAGGAAACTCTGATGCAGCGATGCCGCGTGAGGGAAGAAGGTTTTCGGATTGTAAACCTCTGTCTTCAGGGACGATAATGACGGTACCTGAGGAGGAAGCTCCGGCTAACTACGTGCCAGCAGCCGCGGTAATACGTAGGGAGCAAGCGTTGTCCGGAATTACTGGGTGTAAAGGGAGTGTAGGCGGGATGGTAAGTTAGGTGTGAAATCTATGGGCTCAACCCATAAATTGCACTTAAAACTGCTGTTCTTGAGTGAAGTAGAGGTTAGCGGAATTCCTAGTGTAGCGGTGAAATGCGTAGATATTAGGAGGAACATCAGTGGCGAAGGCGGCTAACTGGGCTTTTACTGACGCTGAGGCTCGAAAGCGTGGGGAGCAAACAGGATTAGATACCCTGGTAGTCCACGCTGTAAACG
>UQKC01000026.1 GCA_900541495.1 uncultured Ruminococcus sp.
GGGCTCGAACCTATGACCCTCTGCTTGTAAGGCAGATGCTCTCCCAGCTGAGCTATGCTCCCACATCGTCTTTGAAGATTTCGTTTTTCGTTATCCCCAAGCGACGATATTTATTATACACTATAACTTTTCATTTGTCAAGGGTTTTTTGAAAAAAATTTTATTTTTTTAGAGAAATTATTTCCTCGGGTGTAAAATGGTACTTTTTGTCGCAGAAATGGCAGCAAACTTCAATATCATCCTGTTCCTTCGCCATTTTGTCAAGCTCATCATTTCCAAGGCTAACGAGCGCGCGTTCAATTCTTTCCCTGCTACAATCACATTTATATGCACAAGTGAACTCATCCAGAACATTCGGAGTAAGTCCGTCAAGAACTTTCATTGCCATTTCTTCCGCAGTCACTCCCGAAGTGAGCATCTGAGTAACGGACGGCAGGCTGTTAACATTCTTTTCGAGAATATCGATGCAGGATTCATCTGCAAACGGAAGAAGCTGGATAAGGTATCCGCCCGCTGCTTTTACGGTAAGGTCAGGATTTACAAGAACGCCGAGTCCGCACACAGTAGGTATCTGCTCGCTCATTGCAAAATAGCTTGCGATATCCTCTGCTATCTCGCCCGAAGCTATAGGTATCTGTCCGACATAAGGCTCTTTCAAGCCGAGGTCTTTGACAACGCTCAATGTACCGTCCTTGCCGACTGCGCCTGCAACATCAAGCTTTCCGTATGAATTGAGAGGAATTTCAACTATCGGGTTGGAAACATAAGATTTAACATTTCCCCTGCTGTCTGCAACTGCGATAAGCGCACCTGCAGGACCGTTTCCGTTCATTCGAAGCGTAACGCTGTCAGTATCGTTTTTTAGTCCGATACCGATAAGTGAAGCGGCTATTGAAAGTCTGCCGAGTGCAGCCGTAACAACTGCAGACGGCCGGTGGATACGCTCTATCTCCGCAACGATATCAGTTGCATCTATAGCGGTCGCGGTCACAGAAGCGTCCGCTGATATAGTTCTGACGATTTTAGCCATTTTTATCTTCCTTTCTTTTAGGAAAATTCCATCTGCCCTCGCGGAACAAATGGAATATCATCATTTTATTTTTTTAGCGGCATAAACTACTTTTTCGCTCGTTTCACTCGGCGCATCATAGCTGTCATAATCGTATTTTCCGACTATCTCAAAGCCGACCTCTCCCAAAGCCTGATCGATCACCTTGCAGTCGAATGCGATCTCGGAAAATTCATCACTGTAGCGTGAATACTTGCCGTTTTCATCGGGTTCAAAGAAATCAAGGGACATCGTGACCCTGTTATTTTCTTCTTCATAGTAGTTCTGCCATACGCAGTAGACTTCTTCAATATCATACACAAAAGTATTGTTTCCGAGGACATTCCTGTGCTTATACGGCGTATTGATATCGAACAGAAAAAGTCCGTTCGGTTCGCAGAAAAGCGATACCTTGGCGAAAGTCTTTTTTATATCATCAAGGCTGCCGAGGTGATTTATGCTGTCAAGCGCGCATACCGTCACATCAATAGTGCCGAACATATCCAGTTCCGTCATATCCTGACAAAGATACTGTATCGGAAGACCGCTTTCAAATTTCTTGTCGAGCGCCTCATTCAGCATTTCCATTGACGAATCCGTGCCTATGACATCATATCCAAGCCGTGCGAACTCTTCGGAAAGACTTCCCGTTCCGCAGGCAAGATCAAGCAGGATACCTTTTCTTCCGCCGTGCTTTTTCACGAGCGAATCGTAGTAGCCTGCCCTATCCTTATATGAAATATTCTGCGTAAGCTTATCATAGTAGTATGCAAAGCAGCTGTAACCGCTCATTACTTGTTTTCTTCCTGCTGCTTTTTAAGGCGGTCAAAAACGAGGGCATAGCCGTCCGTGCCGTAGTTGAGTGTACGGTTTACGCGGCTGATAGTTGCTGTGCTTGCACCCGTTGTAGCAACGATATCGCTGTAGACATTCTTGCTTACAAGCATCTTTGCGACCTGCATACGCTGTGCAAGGGATTTAAGTTCGAGCACGGTGCAAAGGTCTTCAAAGAAAGCATAACATTCTTCTGTTGTTTCAAGAGTAAGGATAGCCTTAAAGAGGTCATCCATCTGCTCTCCTCTTAATTTATCATTCATAATGTTGTACTGCCCCTAATAGATCAGGAGCATACCTCCTCTCGAAATTCTATATATGATCCTATATCATCATTTTAGCACATTGTAGCAAAAAAGTAAAGGATTTTTACAAAATTTCTTAAAACAATACCGCACAAATTGCAAATAAAGCAGTTTGTGCGGTGTATCTTTTTCATCAGATATCGTTGCGGATAATATCTTCAAGAGTTTCACGCTTAACGATAACTCTTGATTTTCCGTCCTTGACCATTACAACAGCAGGCTTGCAAAGTCTGTTGTAGTTGGAGGACATTGAGTAGTTGTATGCGCCCGTTGCAAGAACAGCAATGGTGTCGCCGACTTCAACGTGCTGAACAGGCATATTTTCACCGATAAGGTCACCGCTTTCGCAGCACTTGCCTGCGAGTGTGATCTTCTCAGTCTTTTCCTCGCCTGCCTTGTTTGCAACTTCGATATCATATTCTGACTTATAAAGTGCGTAACGTGGGTTATCGCACATACCGCCGTCAATGGAAACATAGGTGCGAATGTTAGGTATCTCCTTGATGCCGCCTACTGTATAGAGTGTAAGACCTGCAGGAGCAGCAATCGAACGGCCCGGTTCAATAAGAATGAACGGAAGCTTGATGCCCTTTTCTGCACAAATTTCCTTGACCTTTACGGAAACGCACTCCATATACTTTTCAAATGCGCAAGGCTTATCCTCGTTTGTGTACTTGATTCCGAAGCCGCCGCCGAGGTTGAGCTCCTTTACTTCAAAGGAGAGCTCGTTCTTGATCTTTGCGATAAAACCGAGCATAACCTCTGCTGCGTGTACGAATGGTTCAATATCAAAGATCTGGCTGCCGATATGACAATGCAGACCAACGAGGTGAACATTTTTGAGTTCGATAGCCTTTTTGACAGCCTCAAAAGCTTCGCCCGTTTCAAGTGCAAAACCGAACTTGCTGTCGATCTGACCTGTTTTTACAAAGTTATGGGTATGAGCGTCAATGCCCGGCTTGATACGGAACATAATGTTTGCGGTAACGCCCTTTTTCTCTGCGAGCTTGTCAAGTCTGTCAAGCTCATAAACGTTGTCAACGATTATTCTGCCGACTTTCTTTTCAACCGCGAGTTCAAGTTCTTCATCGGTCTTATTGTTGCCGTGGAAGCAAACTTTATCCATAGGGAAACCAACGCTTGCAGCTGTGTAAAGCTCTCCGCCCGAAACAACGTCTGCGCCAACACCCTCGGAATCAACAACTCTGTAAATTTCCTTGCATGAGAAAGCCTTGCTCGCATAGCACACAAGTCCTGCGCCGCCGTAGAATTCGTCGATAGACTTCTTGAAACGCTGACAAGCACTGCGTATCATCGCTTCGTCCATAACATAAAGCGGAGTGCCGTATTCCTTTGCAAGCTCAACGGTATCAACGCCGCTTACGGCAAGGTGACCTTTTTCGTTTACTGTTAAATTTTCCGATACAAACATTTTCAAAACCCTTTCTTTTTTCTCTGCAAAAATTTATTCCGCAGAAACTTCCTCGATTATTTCCCTGATTTTATCTGCTCCCTCGCCTGTTACAGCGGAAAATTCAATTACTGTAATATCATCGAAATACTCTATTTCCTGCCTGAAACCCTCCATTCGTTCGGCGCGCTCTCTTTTGGAAAGCTTGTCCGCTTTTGTCAATATAATAACAAACGGCAGTTCGTTATCTATCATAAAGTTTATCATGTGCATATCGTCCGCAGAGGGCGGGTGGCGCATATCGATGAGCTGGAATATCAGCGCGATATCGCGTCCCGACATAAGATAACCCTCGATAAGCTCCGACCAGCGAAGCTTATCGCTCTTGGCGATCTTTGCATAGCCATATCCGGGGAGATCGACAAGAAAGCAGTCATCTATCTTGTAGAAGTTGACCGTTGCGGTCTTTCCGGGGACAGCAGAAACTCTTGCGAGCGATTTTCTGTTGAAAATTTTGTTTATAAGCGAGGACTTTCCGACATTGGAACGTCCTGCGAAAGCAAATTCTGTTTTTTCCGAGGGCGGAAGCTGCTTATATTCTCCGTATGAAGCGAAAAATTCCGCTTTGTTAAAGTTCATATCGTTACTTTCTCCCCTGTTTTATTTATGAGCGAAGCTCGGCAGTATTTTTTATATCTTTTTTCTTTTTGTTCGGCAAAGGCTTTTTTGCAAGCGCGTTGTCAAGAACGTCCGTGAGCTTTTCCGCAAAGATGAAGTTCAGACCCTCCTTGACAACATCATCGACCTCTTCGAGGTCAGCTTTGTTTGCCGCAGGAATGATAACATCTTTCATACCTGCTTTGTAAGCAGCCATTGTCTTTTCGCGAAGTCCGCCTATCGGAAGGACTTTTCCGTGAAGCGTTATCTCGCCCGTCATAGCAACATCGTGTCGAACGGGAATGCCCGAAAGAGCGGAAACGAGCGCGGTTGTCATTGTAACGCCCGCCGACGGACCGTCCTTGGGAGTTGCGCCCTCGGGAGCGTGGATATGGATATCCTTTTCCTTATAAAAATCGGGAGCAATGCCGTATTTATCCGCAATTGAGCGGACGTAGCTGACAGCGATCTCCGAGCTTTCTTTCATAACATTTCCGAGCGAACCTGTTACCTTGACATTTCCTTTGCCGTCCAAAACGATAGCTTCAAGCGGCATTATAACGCCGCCTACAGAAGTCCATGCAAGTCCGTTTACAACGCCGACTTCGTCATTTTTAGCGAGATCATCGTCAATATATTTGCGAACACCGAGGTATTTTTCAATATTTCTCGGTGTGATGCTGACCTTAGCAGCCTCGCCTGAAACAATGACTTTGGCAGCCTTTCTGCAAAGTGAAGCGATAAGTCTTTCAAGCTTTCTCACGCCTGCTTCGCGCGAATAGTTATCGATAAGCACATAGATCGCAGCATCGTTTATCTTAAGCATTGAAGCTTTGAGTCCGTGTGCTTTGAGCTGCTTCGGGATAAGATGTTCCTTTGCAATGTGGAACTTTTCCTCTCTTGTGTAGCTTGTAAGCTCGATAACTTCCATTCTGTCGAGAAGCGGAGCATCTATTGTTTCTGTTGTGTTTGCGGTTGTGACAAAGAGAACCTTGCTCAGGTCGAATGGAATTTCAATATAGTGGTCGCGGAAAGCGTTGTTCTGCTCGCTGTCGAGGACTTCGAGCATCGCGGAAGACGGGTCGCCGCGCATATCATTCGACATTTTATCAATTTCATCGAGCAGAATAAGCGGATTTGCTGTACCTGCCTGCTTTAACGCGGTTATGATCCGTCCCGGCATTGCGCCGACGTAGGTTTTTCTGTGACCGCGGATATCGGATTCGTCCTTGATTCCGCCGAGCGAAACCCGAACATACTCTCTCCCGAGAGCCTTTGCTATAGACTTTCCGATAGAAGTTTTACCAACGCCCGGAGGGCCGACAAGACAGATTATCTGTCCCTTTATATTGGGTTTAAGCTCGCGGACAGCGATGTTCTCAACGATTCTTTCCTTGACCTTTTTCAAGCCGTAGTGGTCGCGGTCGAGAATAAACTGCGCACGTTCGATATCGGCTGTTTCCTCCGAATAATTATTCCAAGGAAGTTCAAGCACCGTATCGAGATAGTTTCGGAGAACAGCATAATCCTGCGAGGACGGCGACATTTTGGAAAGCCGCGTAACTTCACGCAGAAGTTTTTCCTCGCTCGCCTGTTCAAGGCGGAGATCCTTTATTTTCTGCTCATATTCATCGAGTTCATCGTATGTATCGTCCTCGCCGAGCTGTGAAGATATCGCCCTCATCTGCTCACGGAGATAATACTCACGCTGACCGTCATCTATCTGCTCTCTGACCTTGTTCTGGATACTGTATTCGATATCAAGTATTTCGATTTCACGGGAGAGCATTGCAAGCAGCATTCCAAGCTTTGACACGAGATAATCCTCTTCAAGCAAGTCCTGTTTATCCTCAACGGGCAGCGGAATGTTGCTGACTATCGTATCGAAGAATTTCGCAGGGTCTTTCTCGTCCATTATCGCATTGATAAGCTCTTTTGGCATCTTCGGCACAAGGTGGCTGTAATGCTCAAAAGTTGATCTTGTAGCGCGGACAACAGCGTCGAGCTCAGTTTCTTCATTCTGACATTCTATGTAATTAGGAAGCTTTTTTATAACAGCTGTGAGATATGGTTCGTTCTGATCTATCTTCATCAGCTTCGCACGGTACTTTCCCTCGACCAGAACTCTTGTTATCTTATCGGGGGTTTTAAGTATCTGGCGAATTTCTGCAACCGTACCTATTTTATATAGATCATTCTTGCTCGGGTCTTCAACAGAGTTGTCAATCTGAGCATCGAGAAAAATAAGCTTGTCACCGCTCATTGCAGCTTTGAGTGCAAGTTCCGAGCGTTCTCTTGAAACATCGAAATGCACAACCGTATTCGGGAAAATGACAAGTCCTCTTACTGCGAGCATTGGCATTGTATTTGTTTCAGCTCTTGTTCCCATTATAAACCTCGTTTCTCCGTCGGCATAAAAAGTATGATCGTTATGTAAAAATGCATTCCCTGATGATTTTTAATGCATTTTCTGAATTATTTCCTGCCCCGACGGAGGCAGGTCTATTAAGAATGATAATGTGTTTTTTAATTCAGCACATTATTGCAGACATTCGGTAATACCTATATATTATATATGAAAATCAAATTTTTTGCAAGTCACAATTTTTATATTTTTATTGTCATTTTGCAGACTTTTTAAGTGAATTTATGCAGATTTTCTGTATTTTAGTCGCAAAATCGGCGCAAAACAATGAAAAAAAGCCTTTAAAACGCATTTTTTCAGCATTTTAAAGGCTTTTCTGAAAATTAATCACAAATTATGTTACTTTTTAGAAGCTGTTTTCTTTCTGATAACAGTCGGCATTTCATTATTTTCAACGCAATCCTTTGTGATAACAATTTCGGAGATATCGCTGTCGGACGGAGCTTCAAACATAACGGGCATAAGTATTTTTTCAACTATAGCACGAAGTCCGCGTGCGCCGGTATCCTTTTCAATTGCCTTATGAGCAATTGCTTTGAGAGCGTCGTCCTCGATTTCAAGCTTGATATTGTCAAGCTCAAAGAGCTTTTTATACTGCTTGACAAGGGCATTTTTCGGTTCTTTAAGGATACGGACAAGAGCATCTTCGTCGAGTTCGTCAAGGACTGTTATAACTGGCAAACGTCCGACGAGTTCGGGAACAATGCCGTATTTAACAAGGTCCTGCGAAACTACATCTTTGTAGATGCCTTTCTGCTTCTCTGTCTTTGACTTTATCTCTGCACCGAAACCAAGTGAAGAGGATTCGGTTCTTCTCTGAATTATCTTGTCAAGTCCGTCAAATGCACCGCCGCAAATAAACAGGATATTCTTTGTATCGATCTGGATACATTCCTGATTCGGGTGCTTTCTGCCGCCCTGCGGAGGAACATTGGAAACTGTACCTTCGATTATTTTCAGAAGTGCCTGCTGAACGCCCTCACCGCTTACATCACGGGTAATGGACGTATTTTCCGACTTACGGGAGATCTTGTCGATCTCATCGATGTAGATGATACCCTTCTGGGCAGCTTCAACATCGAAATCAGCAGCCTGTAAAAGTCTTACAAGCACGTTTTCAACGTCATCGCCGACATATCCTGCTTCGGTAAGCGTTGTAGCATCAGCAATAGCGAACGGAACATTGATTATCTTCGCGAGTGTCTGTGCAATATAGGTCTTACCAACACCTGTAGGTCCGAGGAGAATAAGATTGCTCTTCTGGAGTTCAACGTCATTGTCATCGGAATTAAGGCTGTTTATACGCTTATAGTGGTTATAGACTGCAACGGCAAGAGCTGTTTTGGCAGCGTCCTGACCGATAACATACTCATCGAGGACTTTCTTTATCTCCGCAGGCTTCATAAGCTTTACAGCGCCGCCCGACTTCTTCTCCGCGTTTCTGGAAGAACGCTGATTGGGAGCGATAAGTCCGTTTCCTGCGAGCATTTCATAGCAATAAACTACGCAGTCATCGCATATATTGCAGTTTCCTGCGGTGAACATATTACGAACCTGATTTTCAGGCTTTCCGCAGAAATTGCATCTTTTTAATCCTTTATCTGCCATATTTCAACTCCAAATTATCTTTTGTAGATAACCTTATCGATAAGTCCGTACTCAACTGCTTCCTCGGCAGACATATAGTTGTCACGCTCTGTATCCTGCTTTATGATATCGAGCGGCTTGCCTGTATTTTCGGAAAGGATATTGTTGAGCTTTTCTCTTGTTCTGACAAGGTGATCCGCATGGATCTTGATATCGGTACACTGACCCGAAAGTCCGCCGCCGCCGATAAGTGGCTGGTGAATGAGGATCTCGGAATTAGGGAGTGCAAGACGCTTGCCCTTTGTGCCCGATGAAAGAATAAGTGAACCCATTGAAGCTGCAAGTCCCATACAAATTGTGGAAACATCGCACTTGATGTAGTTCATAGTATCAACGATAGCAAGTCCTGCGGTAACAGAACCGCCGGGGCTGTTGATATACATACAAATGTCCTTTTCGGGATCCTGACCCTCAAGGTGAAGAAGCTGCGCAATTACAACGCTTGCGGAAGCATCGGAAACCTCTTCGGAAAGGACAATAATTCTGTCATTGAGAAGACGGGAGAAAATATCATAGGAACGTTCTCCTCTGCTTGTTTGTTCTACAACATACGGAACTAAGCTCATAGCTGAACCTCACTTTCTTATTCTTTTGCAACATTTCTTGGTCGCAAAATACGACATATTCTGTAAATCCTTAATATACTATACAAACCACCCTCCGATAACGAAGGATGGTTTGCAAAAAGGTGTTTTAATTAAACTTAGCCTTCGATCTTTGCGCTGTCCTTAACGATCTTAGCAGCTTCGGAAACCTTCATATCAGCCTTAAGGCTGTTGAGGCCTACATACTTCTTAACATCGTCAACGGGCATATTGTACTGCTCAGCGATCTTAGCGTATTCCTCTTCTGCCTTTTCATCGGAGATCTCAACGTTTTCGAGTTCAGCGATCTTTTCAAGAGCAAGACGGATCTTAACTTCCTTTTCAGCTCTGTCAGCGAATGTCTTTCTGAAGTCTTCCATCTTAAGACCTGTGTATGTGAGGTACATATCAAGTGTGATACCCTGCTGTGAAAGCTGCATCTCGAAGTTACGAACCATATCATCGATCTGAGAATCGATCATTGCCTGAGGAACATCAGCTGTCATCTTTTCGATAAGAGCCTCGTAGAGCTGGTTGTCAGCAGCGTTTTCAGCAGCCTTTTCAGCGTTGTCTTCAAGCTTCTTTCTGTAATCAGCCTTAAGTTCATCAAGTGTATCGAAATCAGTTGCATCCTTAACGAATTCATCATCGAGTGCAGGGAGTTCCTTAGCTCTGAGTTCGTGGAGCTTAATCTTAAATTCTGTAGGCTGACCAGCGAGTTCCTTCATCTGGTAGTTCTCAGGGAATGTTACATTGATAGTGAATTCTTCGCCGGGCTTCTTGCCAACGATCTGCTCTTCAAATCCGGGAACGAACTGCGAAGAACCAAGTGTGAGCTCATAGTTCTTTTCGGAACCGCCGTCGAATGCAACGCCGTCCTTAAAGCCTTCAAAGTCGATAACTGCAACATCGCCGTTTTCAGCAGCTCTGTCTTCAACTGTTACCATTCTGCCGTTTCTCTCTCTGAGAGCTTCGATAGCCTTGTCGATCATTTCATCTGTAACTTCATCAACTGTCTTCTTAACAGCGATGCCCTTGTAATCAGCGATCTCAACTTCAGGCTTAACGATGCAGGTAACTGTGAATACAACGCCGTCTGCCTTGCTGAGGCTCTTAACATTGATGCTTGGTGCAGCAACAAGTTCAAGCTTTGCTTCGTCAACTGCGGGAGCAATAACTTCAGGGATAAGGTCATTTACAGCATCCTCAAAGAATACGTTCTCGCCATAGAGCTTTTCGATCATCTTTCTTGGAGCATTGCCCTTTCTGAAACCGTTGACAGCAATGTTCTTCTTAGCCTTTTTATAAGCCTTTTCAATAGCTGCTTCGAACTGAGCTGCGTCAGCAGTGATCTCAAGTTCGTAAGTATTTGCTTCTGTTTTATTTGTTGATACTAAACTCATTTTATAACTTCCTCCAATTTAAAATAAACAGCATTGATTAATTATAGCATATATTTAATTATTTTACCATATTTTCAGCCGTTTTTCCACGTTATGAACAATTTACATTATAAATTTAGGGCAAAATTGCACAAAATCCCCTGCAATAAGCTGATAATTTATACCGTCGACTTCTCCGCAGACAGCATAACGGTGCGCATTTCCGTGAAGATGACCGTAATAACAGGTCTTTATATCATATTGGAAAAGTACATCAAGTATCTCACGGTTATAGTCATTTGCAAATATCGGCGGATAATGCAGAAAGACTATCGGTTTCTTTCCGTCAGCAAGTGCAGCCTTGATCGATGTTTCGAGCCGTCCCGCTTCGCGCGCGAGAACTTTCGCATCGGCAGGCTCTTCGGTATCCTTTATCCAGCCTCTTGTGCCGCAGATACCGTACTCGCCGTAAGGATAATAATTATTGTGGACAATGGTAATGGTATCAAAACCGTTCTCTTCAATGAAACGGTTCATCTTTGCCATTGAGTTCCACCAATAATCGTGATTGCCTTTCATTATGACTTTATGACCGTTGAGTCGGTTGATGAAATCAAAATCAGCCTTTGCTTCGTCAAAGTTGATCGCCCACGAAATATCACCGGGGACAACGACGGTATCATCAGGAGAAACTGTCGCCTGCCAGTTCTTTTCAAGGCGCTCAACGTGATTATCCCAGCCAGGGAAAATATTCATCGGCTTTCCCGATGAAAGTGAAAGATGCAGGTCAGCGATTGCATAAAGCGACATTGTTTACCTGCTTTATATCAAAGACCAAGCTCGCTGAGAACATAGTTCTTCTGTTCGTCCTTGGAAATTACCTTGCTGAAACGTACAGGCTTTGTGCGAAGTGCAGCAAGAGATTCAGGGATATCGTAACCCGAAAGTTCGTGGAGCTTGTCGATCATATCGTACTCGTCAAGATCGGACTTCTTGCCTTCAATGGCTTCAAGAACGCTTGCGCTGAACTTGTATGGGCTTGCTGTGGAAGCGATAACAGTCTTTGTTGTATCGCCCGTTGCAGCCTTGTAATCTTCATAAACCTTAACGGCAACAGCGGAATGTGTATCAAGAGTATAGGAATACTTGTCGAAAATTCTCTTGATAGTATCCTTAGTTTCAACGTCTGTGCAGAAGCCTGCGGAGAACTCTTCCTTAAGCTTTGCCTTGATATCATCGGAAACTTCATACTTTCCTGTGCTTGAAAGCTGACCGAACCACTCTCTGATTTGAGCATCGTTGTAGCCTGTCATAATGTAAAGAAGTCTTTCAAGGTTGCTTGAAATAAGAATATCCATAGAAGGAGAAATTGTTGTGATGAAATCTCTGTTTCTGTCATAAACGCCCGTTGTGAGGAAGTCTGTGAGGACTTTGTTAGAGTTGGAAGCGCAGATGAGCTTATTAACGGGAAGTCCCATATTCTTTGCATAGTAAGCAGCAAGAATGTTGCCGAAGTTGCCTGTCGGAACAACGATGTTGATCTTGTCGCCTGCCTTGATCTCAGCGTCCTTAACGAGTGTTGCGTAAGCGGAGATATAGTAGATGATCTGCGGAGCAAGACGACCCCAGTTGATAGAGTTTGCGCTGGAGAACATAAGCTTGTTTGCTTCAAGCTTTTCAGCAATTTCCTTATCGCCGAAGATATTCTTAACGCCTGTCTGGCAATCATCGAAGTTGCCCTTGAGTGCGCATACAGCAACGTTGCTTCCGTCCTGAGTTGTCATCTGACGCTTCTGCATCGGACTTACACCGTCCTCAGGATAGAATACCATGATCTGTGTACCGGGAACATCAGCGAAGCCTTCGAGAGCAGCCTTGCCGGTGTCGCCCGATGTTGCAACGAGGATAACGATCTTCTTGTCAATGTTGATCTTCTTAGCGGAAGTTGTAAGAAGATAAGGGAGTATCTGGAGTGCCATATCCTTGAACGCGCAGGTAGGACCATGCCAGAGTTCAAGCACATAAGTACCCTCAAAAAGATGAGAGATCTCTGCGATATTTTCGCTCTCAAAATTCTTTGTGGAATAAGCGTTGTCTGTGCAGTAGCGGATCTCAACATCGGTAAAGTCTGTGAGATACTTAGCGAAAACATAAGCTGCTCTTTCGGAATAGCTCATATCGCCAAGTTTAACGATCTCGTCCATGGAAATGGAAGGGATCTCGGAAGGAACGAAAAGTCCTCCGTCCTTGGAAATGCCTTGAACGATTGCTTCCGCAGACGTAATATTTACGCTGCTGTCACGGGTGCTTTTGTAATACATAATTCAACAATCCTTTTATAATATAGTCATTATGTCGCTTGCATCGAAAGCATTTTCGACATAATTGAATCCAACAATTTTCCTGCCGTCGGCAATGATCTGGACTACATCAAAGCGCGGCTGGAGATCGTGAGGGAACTGCAGGGAATACAGTTCAGAAGCCCGTATAATAAGCTGCTTTTTCCGCTTTGTAACAGCTTCAAAACCGCTCACCATATAGTCGGGAGTTCTTGTTTTCACCTCGGTAAAGGCGATTATCCCGTCCTTTTCGGCAATTATATCTATCTCTCCGCCCTTAACGCAGAAATTACGCCTTAAAATTTTATAGCCTTTTTTCTCCATATAAAGGGCAGCAACATTTTCGCCGAACTTTCCGAGTTCCTTTGCGGTCATAACCGTTCTCCGCCGTTCTTGGCATAGAGTTTGTGGAGAAATGTTTTTCTGTGTACGGGTGAAGCACCATATTTGAGTATAAGCTCGTTATGAAGCTTTGTTCCGTAGCCTTTATGCTTTTCAAACTGATATTCGGGGTATTCTTCCGCAAGTTTTTTCATATAGCGGTCACGCTCTACCTTTGCCAGAATAGAAGCAGCCGCGATGCTTGCCGACGTTCCGTCACCTTTTACAAGAGTTTCAACCTTGCAGTCAAGCGGCGGAGTTCTGTTTCCGTCAACAAGTGCAAGTTCAACTTTTGTTCCAAGTCCCTCAACAGCACGTTTCATCGCAAGAAACGTTGCACCGAGGATATTCAGTTCGTCTATCTCTTCAACGCTTGCTGTTGCAACGCAGTAAGCATCAGCTTTTTCGATTATTTCGTCATAAAGCAGCTCTCTCTTTTTTTCGGAGAGCTTTTTGCTGTCATTTATACCCTCGATCAGAACACCCTCAGGCAATATGACTGCAGCAGCGTAAACATCACCCGCAAGAGGTCCTCTGCCCGCTTCATCAACGCCACAGAAAACGCCGTTCTGCTTTCTGAACTCAGAATCAAACTCAAACAGCGTCATTTTCGTTCTTCCTTTCATTCTTTTCGGGAAGTTCGAGCGTTACTCTGCCAAGTTTTCCGCTTCTGAATTCGTCAAGAACGGTTATAGCAGCTCTTTCGGTGTTTATTTCACCGCCCGAGATAAGCATACCTCGTGCTTTGCCGACTTTTTGCAGTATCTCATAACCGTCCTCTTCGGGTTCGGTCGTTATCTTGTATCTTGTTTCAAGCGTGTCTTTGTACATATCATTGAGGACAAAAAGCAGGCGTGAAGCCAGTGCTTCGATATCCACAACATCGTCCTTGACAGCGCCCGTAAATGCAAGACGCTCGCCTACGGTCTTATCTTCAAATTTCGGCCAAAGTACACCCGGCATATCGAGAAGCTCGACATCGTCAGCGATCTTTACCCACTGTTTATTGAGTGTTACACCGGGTCTGTCCTCAACCTTTGCCTTTTTCTGCTTTGCAAGGCGGTTGATGAGCGAGGACTTTCCGACATTCGGTATTCCAACTATCATAACGTGCAGAACACGTCCCGTCATACCCTTGGCTTCGTACTTAGCGATCATATCTTTAAGCACGTTTTTTACCGCAGGGACGAACTTATTCACCCCCCTGCCGCTTCGGCAGTCGGTCGGGATAGCGGTTATACCTTTGCTGTTATAGTACGATATCCATTTCTGAACAGCCTGTTCGTCAGCGGTATCGCATTTATTCAAAATTACTATTCTCGGTTTTCCCTCGATGAGGTTCTGCAGGTCGGGATTTCTGCTCGAAACAGGAATTCGGGCATCGATGACCTCTGCGACCGCATCGACAAGCGAAAGCGATGACTTTATCATTCGCTTCGTTTTCGCCATGTGTCCGGGAAACCACTGAATAGACGGTATTTCAGTCATTTATACCTCCGATTATGCGGGAACGCCAAATCTTGAGAACGGGAATATTCTGAGCGAAACTTTTCCGAGAATTTCGTCCTCGGGAACAAAACCAACGAGCGGACTTCTGCTGTCGGTAGAGTTCATTCTGTTGTCGCCCATAACAAATACACAGTTTTCGGGAACGGTAACGGGATAGTTATGTCCGCCCTCATCAAGAAGAGTAAGGTTATTGATATAGTCTTCCTGAAGAACCTTTCCGTCAACCTTTACTTCGCCGCTGTCAAAATCGATATCAACGGTCTGTCCCTCTGTTGCGATAACTCTCTTGACAATAACTTTTTCAAGAGCAGGATTATCATTGTTTACAATAACGATATCACCGTTTTTCGGTGTATAGAAAAGATAGGAAACGATCAATCTGTCCTTGTCCACAAGTGTCGGGAGCATGGATTCTCCGTTAACTGCAGCAAGTCTGAAAACAAATGTGAAGAAGAGAATTACAGCGAAAAATGCGATAACGAGGGTTTCGACCCATTCAAACAGATTTTCCGAACTTGAAACTTTCTTTTCTTCTTCGTCAAGAACCTCATAATTAAGCTCATACTTTGCCATAACCTTCAATCCTTTCCAATTGTAAATATTTAGGGTTCAAACCGAACAATTACACCTCGAGCAATGCTTGAATAGCAAAAAAGGGACAAAATGTCCCCTTTTTGTTTTCAAACAAATCACTTGATCTGCTCTTTAACCTTAGCTGCTTTTCCGACTCTGCCGCGGATATAGTAGAGCTTGCTGCGGCGAACCTTACCGCTTCTAACGAGTTCAACCTTCTCAATGATAGGAGAGTGAACAGGAAATACTCTTTCAACGCCGCATCCGTAGGAAAGACGTCTAACGGTAAATGTTTCATTGATACCACCGTGCTTCTTTGCGATAACAGTACCCTCGAAGATCTGGATTCTGTATTTGTCGCCTTCCTTGATTCTAACGTGTACCTTTACAGTATCACCAACGTTAACAACGGGTGCGTTCTCCTTCATGCTGCTCTGGCTAATAAGTTTAAGTGCGTCCATGGATTTATTCCTCCTAAAATTTTCAGACATTCTTACCTCACGCAAGTTGATCGTAAAATACGGTCTGTGGCAGCGGACTGTCCTTTTAATGTCAACTGTGATTTTTCACAGCGGCACTAATCTCGTCTGTATAACCGTGTTTTTGACATAGTTATGCTAACGGATCATCAAATGCTCTTTTATTTTAGCACATTGTTCTAATAATTACAAGTGGTTTTCCGAAAAAAATGATAATCTGCTGATTATACAAACAATTCACCATTATTTTTCAGTATTTTTGTGCGTTTTGTACTAACGCCAAGATCGTCTATACCGCAATACTTTTGCAAAGCCTCGATAAATACGTTGGAATTGATATTAAGCTCCTGACCTGCTGGAAGCCGAACCGTGAGAACAACGACGTTATCCCCGATCTCCTTTGAGATCACGTTTATATTCGGCTTTATATCAATAAGTATCATACCTTTTTTCTTGGAATGTTTTTCCGCTTCGATCTTTTCAAGGCTCATCATTTTGTCAAAGCGTTCCGATACCTCTTCGGGAGAAAGTTTTTCGCTCGAAAGTCGGAATTCATATTCGGAAAATGCTATCTCCTTATTTTTGCTTATCGGAGCTGACATCGAAACAAAATGTATGCCATCAGGCAGGACTTTATTTATTGCATCAAGCATTTCATCATAAGGCATCTGTCTGACAACTTCAAAATCCATTATTTCGCAGCTGCTTTCCACGCCGAGAGCAAGCGCAAGCGGAAAGTTCAGATATATCCTCGGGTTAAAGCCCTCAGAATACCACACGGGAAGTCCCGAGCGCTTCATTGCGCGCTGCATTGTTCTGAACAGGTCGAGGTGAGAGATAAAAACAGCGCGTCCCTTTTTCTCGAACACTCCCCTAACCTCATATTTTTCAGTCAAAGCAAGGACCTCCTATACATCTGTTTACACCGCAGCCCGCGCATTTTTCACGGCAGTTCGGTGTTGTTACGGCTTCATGCGCGGTCTTGTTTTCCCTTATGAGGAACTGCTTCGTAACATAATAATCGAAGAAGTCCCACGGGAAAACTTCGTCATATTCACGCTTTCGGCAGGCATAGAAATTCATATTCAAGCCGTTTTTTCCGAACGCTTCGACCCAAGCATTGTAGTTATAATACTCGTCCCAGCTGTCAAATTTGCAGCCGCTTTTCCAAGCATCATAGATAACGGACGAAACACGTCTGTCCCCTCTTGCAAGGACAGCTTCGAGGACGGAAATTCGGTACTTGCTCCAGCTTACGTTGACATTGCGGTTTCCTCTTGTTGCATCAAGGAGAACTTCCTGCTTGTGCTTTATCTCTTCCTCGGTCGCCTGCGGTTCAAACTCGAATGGAGTGAATGGCTTCGGCACGAATGTTGCACAGCTTATCGATATCTGGATATGTCTTCCGCGCTGGCGATTCGGATTCTGATAGAAAAGGTCACATATCTTTTTCGCAAGTTCAGCTATACCGCGGATATCATCGTCCGTTTCGGTCGGCAGTCCGAGCATAAAATAAAGCTTTACAGCTGTATATCCGCCGTCAAAGGCAAGCTTGCAGGCACGGAATATTTCGTCCTCGGTGATGTTCTTGTTGATAACATCGCGAAGCCGCTGTGTTCCCGCTTCGGGCGCAAAGGTCAGACCGCTCTTGCGGACTTTCTGTATCTGATCCATAAGCTCCTTGCTGAAACGGTCGATACGCATTGACGGAAGCGAAAGGTTTATCTTTTCTTCTTCTGTATAGTTAGAAAGCTTTACAAGCATATTTTCAATATCGGAATGGTCGCTCGTGCTGAGTGACGAGAGTGAAACTTCCTCGTATCCTGTACTTTCGCAAAGGCTCTTGGTTTCGCTGCATATAACGCCCGTGTTTTTCTCGCGGAGAGGGCGATAGATATATCCTGCCTGACAGAATCGACAGCCGCGGATACAACCGCGAAGCACCTCGACAATAGCTCGGTCGTGGACGATCTCGCAATAAGGCACAACGAATTTATCGGGATAATAGACCCTGCTCATATCCTTGATTATTCTTTTTTTAATAGTAGGCGAGGCATTGGAGTTATTTGGTGTAAAGCTTTTTACCCTGCCGTCATCTTCGTACGCAACATCGTAGAAAGCAGGAACATACACACCCTCGATCTTTGCAGCGGCTTCGAGAAACTCTGTTTTTGAAGCGCCTTTCTTCTTCATTTCAACATAAAGATCGTAAACTTCAAGGTTGACTTCTTCGCCCTCTCCGAGAATAAACATATCGAAGAATTCTGCTATCGGCTCGGGGTTGCACACACACGGACCTCCGCCGATAACTATCGGAGAAAGTGCTGTACGGTCTTTAGCCTTTACAGGCAATTCTGCAAGGTCAAGCATATTGAGTATGTTCGTATAGCACATTTCATACTGGATAGTGAAACCGATGAAGTCGAAATCCTTTATCGGTTCAAGGCTTTCAAGTCCGTAGAGAGGAATATCGTTTTCACGCATAAGCTTCTCGAAGTCAACATCGGGAGCAAATACCCGTTCGCACCAGAAATTCTCACGTTCATTCGTCAGCGAATAAAGTATCTTCATTCCGAGGTGCGACATACCTATCTCATAAGTATCGGGAAAGCAGAATGCAAAGCGCATATCCACTTTATTTTTGTCCTTTACAACGCTGTTAAGCTCTCCGCCGATATAGCGTGAGGGCGTTTTTACATTGAGCAGAAGCTTTTCTATCTTATCCTTTAGCATAGATCCTCCTAAACCATTACTGCGGTAAAAAGCAAAAACAGCAGAGTCAGGTATATTGTAAAATTCCTTGTTCCTGTCATAAACAGAACCACTGCGGCGGCAGGAACGGTTATAATGCTTGCATAATTGAGTGCAGATTCAGCCCTTAGCGCAAATCTATACGGCAAAAAGCGGTAAAAAACCGCTGTTATGATTTTTCCGCCGTCAAGAAAGCTTATCGGCAGTGCATTGAACAAACCTATCGCAAGATTTACCGCACCGAAATCTTCGCCGAAACCGAACAGCTTCGTCACAGCATACAAAATGAAATTCACTGCACAGCCCGAAGCCAGCGTTATTGTTTCCTGCGGAAATTTGCAGAGCATATCATTCATCGGACGAATAATTTTTATCCCTGCACCGTAGAAAACAAGCTTTTTCACGGTTTGTCCCGTTAAAAACATTGCAACAAGATGCCCCGATTCGTGAAGCAGACAGGCGTAAAGGCTGTAAGCTGTACAGTTATTACCACTGCAAAGCATAAGCAATGATACCGCCGCAAAGAAGCTGAAATCGAAGCAGACCTTTACTCCTCTGAAAGAAAACTCAATCATAGGACACCGGTTTTGAATTAACAAATTCAAGGAACGCTTCAAGTACGTTGTCCGTTTTTTCAGCGGAAGAATAGTAATTCTCCTTGAACTCGTCGGAAAGCTGCCCTGCGATATCGGGCGCAAACATATTCGCTGCAATGAAAATAATTGAAATAACAACACAGATTATGGCTTGAAGCGTTATTGTTTCGTCAAGCGTTATATACTTTTTCTCATTAATGTTTGTAAAGTTTGGTATTTCGGTTTTGAGTTCGTCCGATGTTTCGCCGATATTCTCTGTTTTTTCGTCAAGCTGTTCATTATCCATAAAAATCCCCTCCCGAAATAAATCTATTACGGGAGGACGGATTTTATACTATTATATTAGTCTTCTTTTTTCATTCTGATGATAGAGCCTGCCGGATATGACTTTTCGCACGGGATAACAAGCTTCATCATTGCATGGTTGGCGTTTTCGACAAGTTCACCGTTTTCGTCATACATTTCGTTTATGGTCATATCATCATAGTGGCAATTCGGGGCGAGAATTTCGACCTGTGCGCCCTTTTCAAAGCGGTTGCGCTGGGTTGCGTAAATTTTCCCGTCCCTGCATTCATCAACGATAGCAACAACATCATATTCGCGAATATAGCCGCTGTTTTCATAATATTGGCTGTCCTTTGGGTGACCGTAGAAAAATCCTGTGCAGTATTTTCTGTGGCTGACCTTGAAAACTTCGTCGCGTACCCAATCGGGAAGCTTAAAATTATCGGGGTCTTTCTTGAAAATATCCATTGCCATACGGTATGCGTTCGTGACAACGGAAACATAGTACGAGGACTTCGCTCTGCCCTCGATCTTAAAGCTCATAACTCCAGCTTTTGCAAGGTCATCGATATGATCGATCATACACATATCCTTTGCATTGAGGATATACGAACCGTTCTCGTCCTCATAAACGGGATAAAATTCGTTCGGGCGCTTTTCTTCCATAAGGTGATAACCCCAGCGGCACGGCTGAGAACATTCTCCCCTATTTGCGTCACGGTTGGTAAGATACGCCGAAAGCAGACATCTGCCCGAGAACGACATACACATTGCGCCGTGGACAAAAACTTCTATATCAAGGTCTTTCGGTGTCTTTGCGCGAATTTCCGCAATTTCTTCAAGTGAGAGCTCACGGGCAAGGACAACACGCTTCGCGCCCATATTGTAAAGCTCGTTCGCCGAAGCATAGTTGACGATACCCGTCTGAGTGGACATGTGTATCTCCATATCGGGAGCAAATTTTTTCACAAGAGCCATAAGTCCGAGGTCGGCAACGATAACAGCGTCAACGCCGCTCGCAACGGCTTCCTGCATAAAGCCCTCAAACTGTGGGATCTCGTCATTTCTCGGCAAAGTATTGCAGGTGAGATAGACTTTCACGCCTTTTGCGTGTGCTTCATCAACTGCTGCTTTCATTCCCTCTCCCTCGAAATTTTTCGGAGCGGCTCTCATACTGAAAGCCTTTCCGCCGATGTAAATTGCATCTGCGCCATAGTCGAGCGCAGCCTTAAAGCGTTCATAGTCGCCTGCAGGCGCAAGAACCTCAAGATTGTTTATATCCATTAAAATTTTCCTCACTTAATTCCTGCAAGAACGAGGTTTGCTTCGTGTTCCTCGTTAGTTCTTGCGTAATAAACTTCACCCGTATCGACATTTGCGCAGAAGTAATAATAGTCGGTATCGGCAGGATAAAGGACTGCGTTTATAGCGTCAAGTCCTGGGTTGCATATCGGTCCGGGGGGAAGTCCGGCGCCCTCGTAGGTGTTATAGGCTTTAAACATTTCCTTTGACGGGAACTCAATATTAGGCTCGATGACCTCTTCAACATATTTTCTTGTCGGGTCGGACTGGAGAAGCGGATAATTATCGGGGTCTGCAAGTCTGTTTCGGAAAACGGACGCAACTCGCTTCATATCATATACCGAACTTGCTTCCGCCTGAACCATTGAAGCCATTGTCAGCATTTCTTCAAATTCCAAGCCAAGATCGTCCATTCTTGCGTAAATATCGGGGGTTATTCTTGTTTCAAAGTTTCTGTAGATCTTCTTGCAGACGATCTTCGGGTCTTCTTCAACATAAAATGTATAGGTATCAGGGAAAAGATAGCCTTCCATTTTGTAGAATTTCATCGCGCTGACCTTTACAAGCTTTTCAAAATCGAATCCGAAGCTTGAGTTGTTGAATTCGCGGATAAAGTCAGACGCACTGCAAACATTGTTTTCCTCAAGCTTTTGAGCAGCGTCCAAAAGATCGATGCCCTCGGGGAAAGTTATATCGACCGATTCACGCGTGTCAACAGCACCCTGCTGAAGCTCATGAACAATGTTCTCATACGACATATCGGGCGTAAGGACGTGCGAACCCGCAACGAAAGTTCCGTCCGAACCCTTTATACGGGAGTAAAAACGGAAGAAGTATGCGCTGTCGATTATACCCTCATTGGCAAGGATATCCGCGATATCGGCAGTACCCGAATTCATCGGTATCTCGACAACGACCTCGACGCTTGATTTTCCTATTCCGACAAAATCCCTTGCGAATTTCAGCACAAAAGCCGCACAGAACACCGCAACAGCAACGATCATCGCTGTCATGATAAGTCCGAAGATAAGTCTGCCGTTGCCTTTCTTTTTGCGTTTTTTCTTTTTGGGTTTCGGCGGACGCTTTTCCTCAGGCTCGTCCTCAAAATCATCATCGTCCGAAATTTCGGGCTCGTTTACTTCCGATTTATCTTCACTTTCGGGAGCATCAGTATTTTCAGCAGCCTTTTTGTCCTCATATTCGGAATATTCCTCTATTATGCTGTTGATATCGGACTTATCTTCCGAAGCTGATGTTTCATCACTATGTAAAGTATTTTCACTTTCCACATTAGATATTTCCTCGGGAATATTCTCCGCGGAAGTTTCCTCGGCTTTAGTGTCTTTTTCCTTATTTTCGTCCATACCGCCCCTCCTTTAAGCCTTTATTTTCTTGATATATTTTTCTGTCACAATAAGGTTTGCCGCAACATCGAATTTGCCCCTGACAAGGTTTGAAACTGTACAGCTGCAATACTCAATGCCTATATTATATAATCCGCTGTGTGCGGAAAGAAATCTGTCATAATAGCCGCCGCCATAGCCAAGCCTGTAGCCGTCCATATCATAAGCGAGTGCAGGAACGATACACACTGCATCATCAAAGCAAGTCAGCATTTCGCATTTTTCGGGGTCAGGTTCAAGTACGCCGAACGTCCTTGCTTCAAGCTGCTCGTCCGAGGTTATGATGAAAAAATCCATATTTCGTGTTCCGTCAATGCATCGAGGAACAGCAACCGTCTTGCCGTCAGCAAGGGCAGTATGTATAAGCTGCATAGTATCGACTTCAATTTCGGTGGAAACGTAAGTCAGCAGTCGTTTGCAGCGTTTATACGCATCGGTCGAAACGAGTTTTCTGCAAATTTTATCGTCCAGCTCTGCTTTTGTCTGCTCGGGCATATCCCTGCGTATCTGCTTATACTTAGCTCGAAGCTCTTTTTTATACTCTCTTATATCGAAATCAGCGGACTTTACCTGCATAAAAGACCCTCGCTGACCTTATCCGCAGTAGCCTTATCTGTCATTATCTCTGCAAGCTTTACGGCAAGAGCCATTGCAGTTGCAGGACCTCTTGAAGTTATAACCTTGCCGTCAACTGTAACATCATCGGTCGATATCTCTGCACCGAAAAGTTCTTTTTCAAAGCCTGGGTAGCAGCAAGCTTTTTTGCCTTTCAGAACGTCCTTATGTCCGAGAACTGTCGGTGATGCGCACATTGCACTGATGTAAAGGTCATTATCTTGACAGTGTCTTATTGCCTTTTCTACAAAGTCGGAAGCATCAAGATTCTGCATCCCCTTTAAACCGCCTGGGAGATAGATCATTTCAAGCTTATCATCAAGCATGGCTGAGCTGTCGTCCGTGTCAGCGCAGACAGTTATTCCGCGAGCGCCTTTGATATTCTTTCCGCCGATTCCGACAGACATTACCTCTGTTCCGCTTCTTCTCAAAACATCAATTACCGTAATGGCTTCGATCTCCTCAAAACCCTCGGCAAGAAATACATATACCATAATTATCCTCCTTATTTGAACGTTACAACATTTTTTACTAAACGAAATTCGGGATTATAGGAAAGCTTCGACTTTCGCAGACCCTCAATGCCGAGATCTTCTTCACGATTGATATATGTGAAATCGTTGGATTCAGCCTTTGCAAATTCATTCATTACCGCTGTATAAGCACCGTTGATATTTGGCAGAGCCTTTTCAATATGAACATCGAGTGTATCCGAATTAATTCGGCTGCCAACTGTAAAGCCTGCTACCTTTCCGTCAACGCGGATAACTCCGCCTTTCAGTCCAAGTTCATCAAAGTTGTTGAAAAAGGTATTTATCGCGTACTGCTCTCCGACAGCGGATTCGTCGTCGTACATATCGTTGTCATTGTAAGACTCGGCAGCAAAAAGAATACAGTCATCGAAATCTTTTTCGGTAAGCTTTGAGTAGTTCCAGTTGTTCTCATAGAAACGGTTGAGGTGGTTTCGCTTGCCGTGATACTTTTTACCTGTCAAGGTTCTAAGCTTTTCAGCTAAATAAATATAGTCATAGTCAGCTTCATCGGTCGTGACGGTGTATTCGTTCGGAAAGTTTTCCTCAAAAAGTGCCAGTTCATCATTCGTTACCGAAATAATGCAAAGAGGACTCCCCTTTTCTTCGGAATATTTGCGCAGTTCACGAAAAAGCTCCGCTCTGTCACCCTGACCGGCAGGATATGTGAAATGCAGACCGTCTTTCTCCGATTTTGAGATATAAAAATCCTTATATCGGCAAATTTCGGTTTCATACAGACGATGCCACGCAAAATTATTGGCAAATGAATATTCACAGCCGCGAAAATCCGACATTTTAAGGATACTGTCTATCCAAGGCTTATCGCTAAGCTCAATTTTTCTGAAATCAAACATTTAATTTGCTCCGATTGGTATTCGCTTTACTGCAAAGTTATTATACTTTACAGTACATCGGTTATTATTTTCATAATTTTATCGTTGATAGCTTCAATTGGCAATGGTTTGTCGCCGTCATTGCAGCCAACAACGTGCCAGCCAAGTTTTTCTGCGGCATAGAGCGCAGCCTTTCGGCAGGTCATAAGGTAAGCTATATTGGATTCGTGAATGTCTTTTTTGCTTTCGTCGCCGTTATAGCGCTCACTCATAAGCTTCTGCGAAATTTCGATAGGCATATCAAGGAAGATAACGCAGTTCGGGCGTGGAAGCTCAAACTTTGAATATTCGTAGTCCTGAAGCCATTCGAGATAGTTGTCCCACTCGCTTTCGGGAAGCTTTGACATTTGGTGAATAGCGTTTGAGGAAACATATCTGCTCGCCAAGATAAGCTCGCCGTTTTTATAATTCTGCTCCCAATATTTTTTATAGCTGACATATCGGTCGACGGCATAGAAGCTTGATGCGGCGTAGGCATTTATATCAGCGGCATTTTCTGAGATCTCGCCCGAAAGATACATTTTTACAAGCGTTGAGGACGGTTTATCGTATTCCGGAAAGCTTATAGCCTTTACAGTATATTCCTGCGATAATTTTTCCTTTACGATATCAAATTGTGTGGATTTTCCGCTTCCGTCCAATCCGTCTATAACGATAAGCTTATTACTCATTTTATCACCCGAATAAATTTAATACAGATATAATTATACCATTTTTCTGTCTAATCGTCAAGGAAAAACAGTTTTTTTACATTATTCGCGATAAATTTTCTCATGCTCGGAAAAAATCTGTTTGATGTTGTCGGGAATATCCTCAAAAGTTAGTTTAAGGTAGTTTTCTCCGCCGTATTCGTACACATAACATCGCATATCGGGTGCATCGGCGTTTACAAAATAGCGCGAATAAACATACTCGGGAACGGAGTTTCCATAAGGGTAAACTGCAAGTCTGTTTTCACCGTCCGAATCGTCCTCGGCGTAGTTTTCATAGTCCTCGGCAAAGCTGCTGTAATCGCCCGTATTGTAGAGAATTTCGGCAGAAAAAACGTTGTTCTCTCTTGTGAGGATAAGCTGTTCGATATTTTCAAAATCGAAATTCGTATAATCCTTTATTGAGTCTGCCTGCTCCGAAGTTATACTGCTGCCGTCAACGGTTATCGTATAATCGCGGAACAGTACGTGTTTCGCGATCTGAACGCCCGTATATAAAACCGCAAAAAGCAGTATCGAAATTATCGTATAGATAACGTAGTTTATCTTCGGTTCTTTATGGTATTCTTCCTCCGAAACGGGAGATTCATTCATATTATCTTTTTGTTTATTTTCGTCCATAAGAGGCTCTCCTTTTTATGCAATATATTTAAAATATACCACTAAAAAGAAAATTGGTCAAGTAGTAGTGCAATTTTTTTGAAAATGTGCTATAATAGTAGAAGCGATTTTTTGCAAAAAATTTGAAAGAGGACAAACACGGCTTTTATGAATTACAAAGTAAACTGGAGCTGTTCGGACGGTGCATTCGCCGTTCCCGACAGCGCTGTTGACAATATAAAGCTTGCAAGCGGCAAGGCGGCAAAGGTTCTTTTCTACATAATGCGGTACAAGACTGCCGCTACAGAAAACGCAGCCGATATTGCTGCGCAGCTCGATAAAAATATGACTGCGGAGGACGTTGAGGATTCGCTGTCTTTTTGGGAACAGGTCGGAGTTATCTGCCCGTCGGGAACGGCTGCTGTGCCTATTGCAAAAGCAGCTGTTCCGACTGAAAATTTACAGCCCACTCCACAGCCCGCCCCCATTGTCAAACCGACTATTTCTTCCGAAAAAGCCGTTGAAAGAGCGGTGAAGATGCTTTCCCCTGCAGAAATTGCGGAAAAGGTAAAAAGCTCGCAGGATATTGCGTTTCTGCTTTCGGGTGCGGAATCTATACTCGGCAAGCCGCTCAACAACACTGAACAGCGTACGCTTATTTGGCTGAGTGATTACTACTCGCTTGGCACGGATATTCTTCTTATGCTGATAGAATTCTGCAAATCGATAAACAAGACCAACATCGGCTATGTTGAACGCATTGCTGCTTCTTGGTACGAAAAGGATATCACCACTCATGAACGCGCAGATGCGGAAATAAAGCGTTTACAGATATATTCTTCGCTTGAGGGCAGGATAAAGACACGGCTGGAGCTTAACCGCGCGCTCACTCCGAAGGAAAAAGAGATCGTTGGTGAATGGGCGGCTTCGGGCGTTACGATTGAGCTTATTGAGCTTGCTTATGAACGAACGGTACAGGCAACGGGAAAAGCCGCTTTCCCTTATATGAAAAAGATCATCGAAAACTGGCTTGCAAACAATATCCGTACCCCTGCCGATGCTGAAAAGTACGAGCAGAGCCGCAGCGCTCCTCAGCAGGCGGCTGTTGCTGCGAGTGACAATCACTCCTACGATCTTAACAAGCTTCTTCAACACGCAAAGAACAACATTCCAAACCTTAACGGAGGGTCAAGATGAGCTACGACAGACAAACTTACGAAAAAGCAGAATCGGTCATAAACAGCAGGCGTTTATCCTCCCAGAGCGAAAATGAGCGCAGGCAGAAAGAGATCGAAATAAAAATACCCGAAATCCGAGAGATAAATTCACAGCTTTCCCGAACCATTGTTGATATTTCAAAGCTTATCATCTCAAAAAAGACGAACATCAAGGAAAGCCTTGCCGAAATAAAGGAAAAAAATTTGCAGGCACAGAGGCTTGTTGAAAGTCTTCTTACGGCAAACGGCTACCCTGCCGATTATCTTAAACCAAAATATTACTGCAAAAAATGTCAGGACAGAGGCTACACCGAGTACGGACGCTGTGATTGTCTGCTCAATCTGCTGAAAAAATACAGCATTGAAAAGCTCAATGAGCAGGCTAATCTTCCCGACTGCGACTTCAATCATTTTTCGCTCGAATATTACCGCGGCAAAAAAGACGCTGACGGCGATGACTGCTTTGAGATAATGAAAAGCATATACGAATTTTGCAAAAATTATGCCGAAAGCTTTTCACTGAAATCGGAAAGTTTGCTTATGTACGGCAAAACGGGTGTGGGAAAGACGCATCTTTCGCTTTCCATTGCAAAAGCTGTTGCCGAAAGAGGGTTCAACGCGGCTTACGGTTCTATCGTAAATCTTCTTACGATAATCGAGCGTGAACATTTTGGCAAGGTCAGCGAAGAGGAAAATATGGACACAGTAAATCTGCTCATCAACGCAGATCTTCTTGTGCTTGACGATCTTGGTGCGGAATTTTCGTCGCAGTTTTATGAATCCGTAACATACAACATCATCAACAGCCGAATAAACCTTGGACTTCCTACCATTATAAGCACAAATCTTACAGCGGCGGAGCTTCAAAAAAAATACAACGAACGTATAATTTCACGAATTTTCGGGGAATTCTCCACGCTTTACCTTGTCGGAGAGGACATTCGCCAGATCAAGAGGCTCAATGGTGAATTGTAACGACTTTTTTCACTTTTTTACACAAAAAAATAAAAAACTATTGCAATTATATGCAAATTGTTGTATAATAGTTACAACAACCTAAAAGGAGTGTTATTATGGACACAAATATTCTTCTTGAAAGCGGTACTAATGAACTTCAGATACTTGAATTTGAGGTCGGTGACAGCACCTTCGGCATCAATATTTCCAAAGTTGTTGAAATAATGATAAATCAGGAGGTAACTCCTGTACCAAACTCCCCCGAAGAAGTTGAGGGTGTTTTTATACCGAGAGATAAGCTCATTTCCGTTATTGACTTACATAAAGTTGTTAAAAAGCCATACAAAAATACGGGCAAGGATATTTTTATCATCAGCGAATTCAACGGTATCCAGGTTGCATTCCATGTCAGCCGCGTAAAAGGTATCCAGCGAATCTCGTGGTCGGATATTTCCGATCCGCCGTCGATCACATCGGGCGGAAGCGGCAATGATGCTGCAGGTCTTGCAACGGGCGTTGTAAAGCTCAACGGTGAGATCATCATCATTCTTGACTTTGAAAAAATAGTTTCAAAGCTCAACAAGGACGTGGGACTTGACACAACGGGCATCGATCAGGTCGGTCACGCAACGGCTGAAATGGCTAAGAAAAAACTTGTTGTTGCCGACGACTCAAAATTCCTCAACAAGATGATAACCGAATCGCTTGAACACATTGGCTTTACGAACATTGAATCATTCTCGAACGGTCAGGACGCTTGGGACTATATTCTCTCCCACCGCGGTGCGGGCGACCATATCACAGACGAGATAGCTTGTGTTATCAGCGACATTGAAATGCCTAAAATGGACGGTCACAGACTTACCAAGCTTATCAAAGACGATGATGTTCTTAAAAAGATACCGGTTCTCCTCTTCTCATCGCTTATCAACGAGCAGATGATCGCAAAGGGAAAATCCGTTGGTGCGGATGCACAGTTCTCCAAGCCTCAGATAAAAGACCTTATCGATTATCTTATCAAGCTTCTTGCTTAATACTAAACACCAATAAAACTATAGACAAAAAATCGTCGCATAATCCATATATGCAAGATTATGCTCGATTTTTGTATAGTTTTTAATTGGTGTGTATAAAACCAAATATAAAATGCTTGTCCTCCGATGAATTTCGGGGGACTTTTTTATTTATATTGCCAAATTTTTCAGCTGTACCTTAATCGACAGTTTTTTAAACCGAACATAATTATAATAATATCAGATGAGATCCAAAGGAGAATTTATGTATATTTACGCCGATATTCTGATAATCACAAATATATACTCGAATTTTTTTCTGCTGAAAGCCACTGCGAAGCTGACGCACAATGCACTGCGGAACAGCAAATGCGTTATTGCCGCCATTGTGGGAAGTCTTTTTTCGCTTGTGATTCTTCTGCCCGAGCTTAACACGTTCACGCTGCTGCTTGTGAGGATAATTTCTGCGGCATTAATGGTTATTGTAGCTTTCAGCGGAAGAGAATCGTCCGAGCTCTATCGAATAGGGTTGATTTTTTTCTTCATCAGCTTTCTTTTTGCAGGGACGGAATACGCATTTTCGCTCCTTGACAATGGCAGCAGGACGATTTTCCACAACTCGATGCTTTATGTCAACATTTCGCTTTTAACGCTTGTTATCTCGACGATAACGGCATACACGGCGCTGACGCTGTTTCGGCGTTTCATGGACAGAAGCAATCAATTTGACGGTGACTACAGCGTTATCATCATCAATGGTGACAAGCAGGTAAAGCTTAAAGCAGTATGCGACAGCTGCAATAATCTTTCCGATTCTTTTTCGGGAAAACCCGTCATAATCTGCGGAAAAAGCTCTGTTGAGCCGCTTTTTGAGGAAAAGGAACTCGTTGGAGCAATGGCTATGAACGGTTCAGGCGAAAGCTGCCGAAAATGGCGAGTTATCCCCTTTTCAACGATAGATTCGAGCGGACTTGTTCCGTCATTCCGTCCCACGGGGTTATACATAAAAAACAACGAAACGGGAAAGCTCCACTACATGGAGGCTTACATAGGAGTTGTTGAGCGTGAACTCGACCATGCGATCTTCAACCCGAAAATACTTTGAAAGGACAGATAAAAATGATATTAAAAGCGCTGCTTGAAAAAATCAAGGCATTATTCAGACGAAAAAAATGTGATGTTTTTTACATAAACGGTTCGGAAACGCTTCCTCCGCCGCTTACCCGTGAGCAGGAGGAAAAGGCGTTCGCGATGCTTGAAACGAACGAAGCCGAGGCTCGGCAGCTCCTTATAACGCATAATCTGCGGCTTGTTGTTTACATTGCAAAAAAGTTTGAATCGACGGGCATTGGCATTGAGGATCTTGTTTCGATAGGAACTATCGGCTTGATAAAGGCTGTAAACACATTCTGCCCGAGCAAGAATATAAAGCTTGCGACCTACGCTTCGCGCTGTATCGAAAACGAGATACTTATGTTCCTGCGAAAGTCATCGCAATACAAAAACGAGCTTTCATTCGATGAGCCGCTCAACATTGACTGGGACGGAAATGAGCTGCTTTTGTCGGACATACTCGGAACGGACGAGGACGTTGTAAACGGCGGCATTGAAAACGAAGCCGAAAAGAGCGTTCTGCTCGAAGCTTTGGAACGTTTGCCCGAACGTGAGCGTGAGATAATGAAAATGCGCTTCGGCATAAACACGGGGCGTGAAATGACGCAGAAAGAGGTTGCCGATCTTATAGGCATTTCTCAGTCCTACATTTCACGACTTGAAAAGCGAATAATCAAAAAGCTGAAAAAGGAGCTTGAAAGCTTGATATACTGATTTGGCAGATTTTGTTTGTATAAGAAAATTTACTCTCGGCAATAATGTTTTTAGAAAAATTATTGTCGGGAGTAAATTTTATGTATTACAATAAAGTTGAAATTTGCGGCGTTGACACATCGAAGCTGAAAGTTCTCAAAGAATCGGAGAAAATGGAGCTTCTGAAAAGATATAAAGCGGGAGATAAGTCGGCACGAAAGGAGCTCATCGGCGGAAATCTTCGCCTTGTGCTAAGCGTTATACAGAAATTTTCAGGGCGAAACGAGAACCCCGATGATCTTTTTCAGGTCGGCTGCATCGGGCTTATGAAAGCTATCGACAATTTCAACACTGACCTTGATGTTCGTTTCAGCACTTATGCAGTCCCGATGATCTCCGGCGAAGTCAGGCGTTATATACGCGACAATGGCCCGATTAGGGTAAGCCGTTCGCTCCGTGACATTGCTTACAAGGCGATGCAGGCAAAGGAGCAATACATCATTGAGCATAAAAAAGAACCGACAATGGCAGAACTTGCAAAGATGACGGGAGTAAAGGAAAGCGAGATAGTGACTGCGCTTGAAAGTGTAGCCGACCCTGTATCGCTTTACGAACCTGTTTTTTCCGATTCGGGCGACACGCTCTATGTTCTCGATCAGATCGGTGACAAAAGCGATGATTCAAGCTGGATAGATGAAATTTCGCTGAAAGAAGCTATTTCTTCGCTTGAAAATCGTGAGAAAAACATACTTTATCTTCGATTTGCGCTCGGAAAAACGCAGGTCGAGGTCGCAAATGAGATAGGCATTTCGCAGGCGCAGGTCTCACGTTTGGAAAAATACTCGCTTGACAAGATAAAGGGAAAACTATAATACTAAACACCAATAATACTAAGGAAACGCTGATTAATACGTTTTTGCCATTTTTCAAAATGTTTAT
>UQKC01000027.1 GCA_900541495.1 uncultured Ruminococcus sp.
CGCAGATTTTTTCCTGTATTTTATTGGTGTTTAGTATTAATCAGCGTTTCCTTAGAATCCGCCCCTACGAAAATAGGTTTTATGTTATGGTGCAAATTGACGTAACGCAATAATTCCGAATTTTAATAATTCCGCATTTAAAATTTATCCGTATATCCTCTTAGCCACATCAACGGTTTCCTTTGCGTCCTTGGCATAGAAATCCGCACCGATGCTCTTGGCATATTCGGGCGTGAGTACCGCGCCGCCGACTACTACCTTGCAGTCGGGGTACTGCTCACGGAGAAGCTTTACCGTTGCTTCCATTGAGCAGAGCGTTGTTGTCATAAGTGCCGAAAGTCCGACAAGCTTTACCTTGTTTTCGATAGCCGCATCAACAACAGCCTGATAATCAACGTCACGTCCAAGGTCAATTACCTCATAACCGTAGTTTTCGAGCAGAACTTTTACAATGTTCTTTCCGATATCGTGGATATCGCCCTTTACGGTCGCCAAAACGACCTTTCCCTTTACAACGGGAGCGGAGTTGTTCATTATCATATTGTTTCGGATAACTTCAAACGCCGCCTGCGCAACGCCTGCGGACATTATGAGCTGTGGCAGGAAGATTATGCCCTTTTCAAAGTCCTCGCCTATCTTGTCAAGCGCAGGAATGAGGATATTATCAACGATCTCCATTGAGTTTGTCGTTTGGAGAAGCTCTTCCGTGACTTTTGCACCCTCGGCTTTAAGTCCGTTCTTCACGCAATACATAAGGTCGTGCGTTTCGCCGCCTGCGGCTTTCGGAATGGGACTTGGCGGTGTCTTTTCGCCTGCATAAGCCGCGATGAACTCGACCGAGTTCACGTCTATTGCGGTGAGAAGTCGGTATGCGCGAACTGCGCCCGTCATTGATGCAACATTCGGATTCATTATCGGCAGGTCAAGTCCGTTCGTAAGGCACATCTGCAGGAAGTTGCAGTTGATAAGCTCACGGTTCGGCAGACCGAACGAGATATTTGAAACGCCAAGCACAGTCTTAAGTCCGAGCTCTGTTTTTACCCTATGCAAAGCTTCGACCGTTTTCATAACATTAGCCTGCTCTGCCGAAGCGGTAAGTGTCAGACAGTCGATAAAGATATTCTCCTTTGAGATACCCATTTCAATTGCCTTGTTCATAATGCGTTCGGCTATTTCAAAACGCTTTTCGGCGGTTTTGGGGATTCCCTCTTCGTCAAGGGTAAGTCCCACAACTGCCGCGCCGTATTTTTTTACAATGGGGAGAATTTTCTCCATTGAACCGGCTTCGCCGTTTACGGAGTTGACGATAGCCTTGCCGTTGTAAACGCGGAGTGCGGCTTCGATAACTTCGGGAATGGTCGAGTCGATCTGTAACGGCAGGTCGGTAACGCCCTGAAGAGCCTTTACAGTACGTACCATCATTGCCTTTTCATCGATCTCGGGCAAGCCAACGTTTACATCGAGTATCTCTGCGCCTGCCTGCGACTGCTCGATTGCCTGACCGAGGATATAGTCGATATCGCCCTTGCGGAGAGCTTCTTTGAAAAGCTTTTTGCCCGTTGGGTTGATGCGCTCGCCGATGATTCTCGGCTGGTTTATAACAACGACCTTTTCGGCGGAGCAGACAGCGGCTTCGCACATCGGCGTGTTTTTCTCATATTTGAGCGGAGAAAGCGCCTTTTTGAGCGCACGGATATAGTCGGGGTTTGTTCCGCAGCAGCCGCCCGTAAGCTTTATACCATAATTGACAAGCTTTGCGGCACTCTCGGCGAATTCCTCGGGGGTAACATCATATTCATTCGTTACGGGGTTTGGAAGTCCTGCGTTCGGCTTTGCAACTATCGGAAGCTTTGTCCACTTGGAAAGCTCCTCGATAACGGGGGCAAATTCACGGGGGCCGAGCGAGCAGTTCACGCCGATAGCGTCTGCACCCAAGCCTTCAAGCGTGAGAGCCATTGCGCCGACCGAGCAGCCCGTAAATGTGCGAAGATTCTGCTCGAATGTCATTGTCACAATAACGGGGAGGTCTGTATTTTCCTTTGCGGCGAGAAGTGCTGCCTTTGCTTCGTAAAGGTCGGTCATCGTTTCGATAACGACAACATCTGCGTCCTTTCCTGCGAGCATTTCCTCCTTGAAGTAGTCGTATGCCTCTTCAAATTTAAGAGTTCCTGTCGGTTCAAGGAGCTGACCGATAGGTCCTACATCGAGCGCAACGAGAGCCTTGTCCTCTGCGGCTTTGCGCGCGTTTTTTATAGCCGCTGAGATAAGCTCGTCAACGGTCTTTCCCGTTTCAGCCATTTTATATGAGTTCGCGCCGAAAGTATTCGCATAAACTATCTGCGAACCTGCGTCAACATAAGCCTTATGCACCGAGGTTATAAGCTCGGGCTGGTTGAGGTTCAGAAGCTCGGGGACTTCGCCCGTTTTAAGTCCGCTCTTTTGCAGCATAGTTCCCATGCCGCCGTCAAGAAATACGAACTCATTTTCTTCCAAAAGCTTATAAAAGCGTTCTTTTTTATTCAATATGTACACCTGCTTCCATTTTTGCGGTAGGTGCAGCGATCTCTCATTGAGCAGACGGCGCAGCCTCGCCTTTTTTTCTCTATCGGTTCTTTCGACAGTCCTATCACCGCCGTTACGGACTTTCTCGGTATCATTATGAAGCTTTCGCTGACGTTCAAGCCAATTTCGCGGGAAGCGTTCACGGCATCGACAAACTTTTTCTGGCAGTCTATCGGCATATCGCCGTAGCCCGGGGAAAATCTCCACGTCATATTCATTTCGGGGAAGCTTTTCCTTATGACTTCTTCCGCCTTGTTGCAGACCTGCTCGATAGCACAGCCTGCCATTGCGTCAATTACAACAGCCGAAGCCATATCGGAAACCTGCTCGGTTCGGATAAGCCTGTCCACATCTCCACCGATAGTTGCCGCGAGCAGTACAGCCTTTTCGCAGGACGCAAGGTGGCGGCTTATGTCTTTTCCCGAAAGCACAAGCTCCGAATCGGCTAAAGCGACTTCGTCTTCGGTCATATTTTCAATATCAAAAACTCGGAACGTAAATTTTCCGTGCGCCGCCGTAAGAAGCTTTTTTTCGCAGTTATCCATAAGCGCGGTGAGATTTTCATCGGGCGTACTTCCTCCTGCGGCGAGGTATCTCAGCGCTTCCGCACGGCTGATAGGTTCGATTTTTACCGTATTCATTTTCTTTTCCTTATTCAGCAAGCACAGAGTTAATACAGACTTATCCTATGTGCTTGCTTGGTATAAAATTGACAGAGCGAAATGCCCAATATAATAAGCGGAAAACGCCGATCAAAACGCTTTTTTGCAGCAATGATCGGCTTTTCTGAAAATTTTTATGCAAACGGATTTTCCGTTTTGTAAAGCATACCCTTAGGCTGATTGAAGCCAACGCTCTGCACTCCGAGGTAACGGAAAACGTTAAAGAGTGCCTTTCCGTTGTGCGCGAACGTAACTGCGCCGTGGTGAGGGAATCTGCCCTCGATGAGAACGTGGCGGTAGAATCTGCCCATTTCTTTTATTGCGAAAATTCCTATGCCGCCGAATGAACGCGTTGCAACGGGGAGTATCTCACCCTCTGCAACATACGCTTTAAGCTCTGCATCAGCGTTGCTCTGGAGGCGGAAGAACGTGATCTCGGACGGAGCGATATCGCCTTCGAGAGTACCTCTTGTGATATCTGGTTCTTTGTCGGGTTCAAGTCCGCGGTGCATAATGAGCTGGTACTTCATTTCCTTTGAGGAAAGCTTTTCTGCGGCTGTGTTTCCGCAGTGGAATCCCATAAACGTATCTGTGAGGGAGTAGTCAAATCTGCCCTTTATCTCGTCATTGTAAAGGTCTGCGGGAACAGTGTTGTTGATGTCGAGAAGAGTTACAACATCGTCCGAAACGCACTGACCGATAAATTCACTCACTGCGCCGTAGATGTCAACCTCGCAGGCACAAGGGATACCCTTTGCGGTAAGGCGGCTGTTGACATAGCATGGCACAAAGCCGAACTGGGTCTGGAATGCAGGCCAGCACTTGTTTGCGAATACGACATATTCTCTTGAACCCTTGTGAGCCTCTGCCCAGTCGAGGAGGGTTATCTCAAACTGCGCAAGCTTCGGCAGAATTCCGGGCATCTTGTTGCCTGCGCCAAGCTCTCTTTCCATTTCCTTTACAACGCCGTCAATGCGCGCATCGCCTGCGTGTTCGTTGAAAGCGGCAAAAAGGTCGAGCTCGGAGTTTTCTTCAATTTCAACGCCGAGGTCGTAAAGTCTTGCGATAGGTGCGTTGCAGGCAAGGAAGTCCTGAGGGCGAGGTCCGAATGTGATGACTTTAAGGCTCGCAAGACCAAGCACAGTTCTTGCAACGGGGATAAAGTCAGCGATCATATCCGCAACTTCGTAAGGGTTTCCGACGGGATATTCGGGTATGTAAGCCTTGACATTGCGAAGTCCGAGGTTGTAGCTTGCGTTGAGCATACCGCAGAAAGCATCGCCTCTGCCGTCAACGAGGTTGTCGCCGAATTCTTCTGCTGCCGCAGTGAACATAACGGGCAGACCGAACTTCTTTGCAAGGAGAGTTTCAGCCGTTTCAGGTCCGAAGTTTCCGAGATAAACCACAAGTGCGTTGACACCTGCTTTTTTGAGGTCGTCAAGGGCGCAGAGCATATCATTTTCATTCTCAACAGTTACGGGGCATTCGTAAATGTCGATGTTCTTCTCCTTGCAAGCCTTGACAACATTGCTTCTTCTTGAAGCGGAGAGGGATTTCGGGAAACAGTCACGGCTCACAGCCGCGATTCCCAGTTTTACTGCGGGCATATTCTTCATAACATTTTCGTCCTTTCAAAAACAGCGGCACAGTCCCCTGCACCGCCGTTTATTACAATTATTATGCGTTGGGATCACTTTGTTTCGGGTGTCGAAATAGCAACTTCACCCTTTACGTCCTTTTCGGTAAGCTCGATCTTGAACTCGGTAGCATAGTAACCTGCAACATCGTTGACCGTATCGTAGGTGAGTGTCATCGAGAACACGAGGTCATAGCTGCTTGCGGATATCTTCTGGCTGTAAACGAGCTCCATATCGATATCTTCCGTGCCGACAAGCGTTCCGCCTGCAACAGAACCCTCGTCAACGCAGTGCTTGCTGACAAGCTCGGCTGTCTTTTTGTCGAAATAATCCTGAGCGGCTGTTCTGTCAAGCAGACAGTGGACTTCCTCACTGTAGCCTTTGAGATAGATCTCATCGTCGCCCTTTTTCGTCTTGAAATTATATGTAATGATCGAATCATCGGAGTAGTAATACTGATCTTCCTCAGGCACAAGCGCCGAAACCTCAGCATTAAGGTCTGTATCGGGATTAATGCTCCAGATAGTAGTATCATCGTCCCAGTAAAGCTCCACCCCGTCGGGCTGCATCGAAACTATCTTCGTAAGGGGCATACCGAGTTTTATTTTTGTCAAAATGCCGCTGTATGCCGAATCTTCCACGGCTTCATCGTTTCCGCAGCCGGCAAGGAGCATAACGCAGGTCATAAGAGAAAGCAATACCGACAGAATTCTTTTCATCATCTTCAACCGTCCCTTTATCATTAAGAATAGCGCAGAGGTAGTTGTTTAAACTGCACAATAAAACGTTTAAGAGATACGGGGGTGCGAAAATTTTTCGTGTAAACGTTTAAAGGGCGTAATTCTCTGCATTTACTCTATATTGTAATACAAAAACACGAAAAAGTCAACGAAAAAATCTAAATTTCTCTTGAAGAAGTGATTTTGTTATGATAGAATAAAATCAAAGCAATATCGCTTAGAAAGGAAGTTTTGCCAATGTCCGAATTCAACGAAAGAAAAGCAAAGGTTTTTGACGCTTACGAAAAGCTCATCAGCCGCAAAAACGAAAAGACCGATTATATGGGCGGCGCTTATGACCGCTATAAGTACCCCGTTCTCACAGCCGATCACGCCCCCGTTATCTGGAGATATGACCTTGACCCCGAAACGAACCCGTTCTTTATGGAACGCCTTGGCATCAACGCCGTCCTCAACTCGGGCGCTATTGAGCTCAACGGCAAGTTCTACCTTGTCGCAAGAGTAGAGGGCAACGACAGAAAGTCATTCTTCGCAGTTGCAGAGAGCGACAGCCCCGTTGACGGCTTCCGCTTCTGGGACTACCCTGTTCTTCTCCCCGATACCAATCCCGAGGAAACCAACGTTTATGATATGCGTCTGACCAAGCATGAGGACGGCTATATCTACGGTGTTTTCTGCTCCGAGAGCAAGGATACATCGTCCAACGACCTCTCCGCAGCAGTTGCACAGGCAGGCATCGTCCGCACAAAGGACCTCAAAACTTGGGAAAGACTTCCCAACCTTAAATCAAAGTCCCCACAACAGAGAAACGTTGTCCTCCACCCCGAATTCGTGAACGGAATGTATGCATTCTATACACGTCCGCAGGATGACTTTATCCAGACAGGCTCGGGCGGCGGCGTTTGCTTCGGACTTGCAAAGGATATCACCAACGCTGAGATCTGCACAGAGGAAACCGTTATCTCCCCAAGAGTTTACCACACTATCACAGAGGTAAAGAACGGCGCAGGCGCAGTTCCTATAAAGACACCAAAGGGCTGGATACATATTGCCCACGGCGTAAGAAATACAGCCGCAGGACTTCGCTATGTTATCTACGTATTTGCGACCGACCTCAATGACCCTTCCAAGCTCATCGCATCACCATCGGGACTTTTCATCGCTCCCCACGGTGAAGAGCGCGTAGGCGACGTTTCAAACGTAGTATTCACAAACGGTGCTATCGTTCGCGAAAACGGCGATGTCTATATCTACTATGCATCTTCCGATACAAGAGTACACGTTGCTTCAACAACAGTTGAAAAGCTCATGGACTATACATTTAATACCCCGTCCGACCCGCTTCGCTCCGTAGACTGCGTAAAGCAGAGATATGAGCTTATCTCCAAGAACCTCGAGTATATGAAGAATCATAAGGACTAAAAGGGCGAAACACATTACGAATACCGTATAATACCAACAAATAAAACAGGCGCAATTCACAGTTTAGACATTATGTGAATTGCGCCTGTTCTTTTTTTATAAATCAAACAACAAGCAAGTGTATTTATTCCAAATAATTGACAAAACATATCATAAATGGTAAAATACATTTATAGGCATACCAGAAACGGTAGGCGGTCAATTAAGCAAAGCCGATCAAAGCGGAGCGTTCGTTTCGCCGTTTTTCAAAATGTATGAGTATCCTCTTTTGAGGACATTTTGAAAAACGGCTGTAACGTATTGATTGGCTTTGCTTTTTGCTCCCTGAAAGGGGGCGTTGCTATGGGTGTTATCGAGGTACTTACTCTTGGTCTACTTATTTGCGCTGTTATACAGATCATGCAAAATAGCAATAAAAAGAAGTAACCGCCCAGTCTCTCAATCTTGGCGGCTACTTTTTCGCTAAATATTTTGGGAGCGACCGTCTATCGGTATGCCCTCTTTGTATCTTTATTGTAAGGCTTTTAAGCAAAAATGTCAAGTGCTGTTTCATATTTTGTTACGACCTCAAACTAAAATAACAAAACCCCCTTTATTTTTTCCGAAATTTGAGTTATAATATTTTTATAGGTCAGATCAAGGCTGACAAAACGCCGACCGATACAGCTCGGCGTTTTTTATTCTGTAAAATAAGGAGCAAAATAATATGAAAGACGGTTTTATCCGATGCGCCGCCATCACACCCGATATAAAAGTCGCAGACTGCAATTACAACGCCGAGCAGATCATCACGCTCGCAAGACAAGCTGCTGAAAAGAACGTCTGCGCCGCTGTTTTTCCCGAGCTTTGCATAACGGGTTACACCTGCGGCGACCTTTTCCTGCACAAAACGCTGCTCGACAGCGCAAAGCTGGCTCTCCTCTCTATCGCAGAGGAAACCTCCGACCTTGATATGCTCATTTTTGTCGGACTTCCCGTTTCGTTCGGCGGAAAGCTTTACAACTGCGCCGCAGCCGTTAAAGGCGGCAAGATACTCGGTCTTGTCCCGAAGATAAATATCCCGAACTACAGCGAATTTTACGAAGCACGTCACTTTGCTTCGGGCGAAGGCGTTTACGGAAATGTTGAAAGCCTTGACAATGCTCCTATTGGACAGCTCCTTTTTGAGAGCAATATCGAGGGACTTGTCTTTTCCGCAGAGATATGCGAAGACTTGTGGGTAGCCGAACCGCCCTCCTGCGACCTTGCAGCGGCAGGCGCTACTGTTATCTGCAATCTTTCCGCTTCGGACGAGGTCATCGGCAAGAGCGAATACCGCCGTCAGCTTGTAAAGTCCCAGTCGGCACGTCTTGTCTGCGGCTATATCTACGCCGACGCAGGACTTGGCGAATCGACACAGGATATGGTCTTCAGCGGGCACAATCTTATATGCGACAACGGAACTCTTATCGCGGAGAGCAAGAAATTCACCACCGGCATATCCTATTCCGAAATAGACATTCAGCGAATCGACAGCGAACGCCGCAGAATGAACACTTTCCCGCAGTTTGCAAAGCAGGACTACCGCCGTGTGAAGTTCGAGCTTACTCAGCGTGACATCACCCTCACAAGAAAATACGAGCCTATGCCGTTCGTTCCGAGCGACAAGACTGACCTCGAATCGCGCTGCGAGGATATCCTTACAATGCAGGCAACGGGACTTATGACACGACTTCGCCATATCGGCTGCAAGAACGCCGTTATCGGACTTTCGGGCGGATTGGACAGCACACTCGCGCTCATCGTCACAGTCCACGCGTTCGATATGCTCGGACTTGACCGCAATGGCATCACAGCCGTGACAATGCCTTGTTTCGGCACGACAAAGCGCACCAAGAGCAACGCCTGCAAGCTTGCCGAAGCATACGGCGCAACGCTTATCGAAGTGAATATTTCCGCCGCTGTCCGTCAGCACTTCGCCGATATCGGACAGAGCGAGGACGTTCACGATGTCACATACGAAAACGGTCAGGCTCGTGAGCGCACTCAGGTGCTTATGGATATCGCCAACAAGCAGAACGGCATCGTTATCGGCACGGGCGACCTTTCCGAGCTTGCTCTCGGCTGGGCGACCTACAACGGCGACCATATGTCGATGTACGGCGTGAATGCTTCCGTCCCCAAGACGCTCGTCCGTCACCTCACCGCTTATGAAATGAACACTACCGCCGATAGGGAGCTTGCCGCTGTCCTTGCCGATGTTCTCGATACTCCCGTTTCGCCCGAGCTTCTCCCTCCTACCGATGGCGAAATTTCGCAGAAGACCGAGGATATCGTCGGACCTTATGAGCTTCACGATTTCTTCCTTTACTACTTCGTGCGCTGCACATTTTCGCCCGAAAAGATATTCCGTCTTGCGCAGGCTGCCTTTAACGGAAAATTTGACGATGATACTATTAAAAAATGGCTCAAAATTTTTATGCGCCGCTTCTTTACACAGCAGTTCAAGCGCTCCTGCCTGCCCGATGCGCCGAAAGTCGGCAGCGTAACGCTCTCACCGCGCGGCGATCTGCGTATGCCGTCCGATGCTTCGGACGCGGCTTTCAGGCTCATTTTCTGATTTTTACTGCAAAAATTATTGCAATGTAAAATTATTACAATAAAAGCTGTATAAATAAAACATTGATTTTTGTATATTTTTGTTGTACAATATATACAGTAATTAATCTTTCCTATTTTTTACCTCTTTTCTTTTTTAAAATGTTTTTAATGATAAAAGCAGACGATAAATTTCGTCTGCTTTTTTCTGTTATATTGATCAATTCGCCTGTTAACAAAAAATCGACATTTTAGACAAATTTTGCATTGATTAATTTTAGATTTTAACGAATTTTTCATATATACCTTTTCAAACCATTGACTAAAAAAAGCAATGGTATATAATAATTATAAGTATAATACTTATGCGGAGGAACAAAAACCATGGCAAAAAAAACAGTAACATTAAAGAAGAAAATTACAATTTTCACTATCCTGATCTCGGGACTCGGTATGCTGATACTCACCGCTGCAGCTGCTGTTTCGATCTTCACACTTTCTGTCAATAACGCGACTGATGCCGTGTTGGAAGTTGCTGAAGTTGCTGCGGAAAGAGCTTCATGGGAAATGACAGCCTATTCCAACCTCGCTGCCGACCTCGGTGTAAACGAAATTTTGTGCGACCCGAACTCGACCGAAGCGCAGAAGAACGATATCCTCAATAAAAGAGCTGAGCAGTATGGTCTTCAGCGCTGTAATTACATATACTCGAATGGTATGGGCATCGACGGAAACGATTATTCCGACAGAGCCTATTTCCAAGCTGCTATGGACGGAAGAAAAATGATCTCCGACCCGCTCACCTCAAAGAAAACGGGCAAGATCACGATAATCGTTGCCGCTCCGCTTTGGAAAGACGGAATTGCCGACGGAACACCTATCGGCTGTGTTTACGTTGTCCCCGACGAAGAGTTCCTCAATGACATTGTGCGCTCTATCACCTACGGCAAAGAGGGTTCTGCTTTCATTCTCTCAAAGGACAGTGTTCTTATCGCAGACAATGACACCGAAAATGTAAAGAAAACAATAAACTTCAACGAACTCGGCGGAACTGCCGCAGAGCTTGCTCAGAAAATGGCATCTAAAGAAACATCAGCCTGCCAAACTGATGTATTCGGCACAAAAATGTTTGTCGGCTATGCTTCTGTCCCGAATTCCAACGACTGGATGCTCGCTGTATGCGGCCCTGTTTCCGAACATTTGAAAAGCGCAGAAACCACCATTGTTATCTGCGTTATTATCCTCGCCGCCGTTGCTGTTGTATCGGGAATTTTGGCTGCTATCATCGGCAAAAAGATCGGCGATCCTATCAAAAAATGCACAGATAGAATACTTCTTCTTTCCGAGGGCGATATTTCTTCCGATGTGCCGAGAGTAAAGTCCAACGATGAAACACAGCTCCTTGCCAACGCTACGGAAACCGTTGTCAACAGCCTCAGCAGCATTATCCGTGATATCGTAAGAATACTTGAAAATATGGCAAACGGCGACCTTGCCGTTGATACAGAGATCGGCAGCAACCTTTACATAGGTGATTATTCGCAGCTTCTCCGCAACCTTGACCTTATCAAGGATGATCTCCGCACCACAATGGGTCAGATCACAACTGCCGCAGAGCAGGTCTCTTCGGGTTCGGATCAGGTTTCCGCAGGCGCACAGGCTCTCTCGCAGGGCGCTACCGAGCAGGCAGCCGAGATCGAAACTCTCTCCCAGCGTATCCACGATATCTCCGAGCAGACCTCAGCCAACTCCGATAACTGCGATAAGGCAAGAGAACTTGTACGCACAACTGCAAATTCCGTTGAAACCGCAAACAGCGATATGACCCGCCTTACCGAAGCAATGAACAACATCGACGAAACTTCGCAGCAGATAAGCAATATCATCAAAACTATCGAAGATATCGCATTCCAGACGAATATCCTTGCGCTCAACGCCGCTGTCGAAGCCGCAAGAGCAGGCGAAGCAGGAAAGGGATTCGCTGTCGTTGCCGATGAAGTCCGCAACCTCGCTTCAAAATCCGCAGAAGCCGCAGGCGGCACGGAAGCTCTTATCGCAAAAACCGTCGAAGCTGTCAAGAACGGCACGGAGATCACCTCCGAAACCGCAAAATCTATGCTTGAAGTTGCCGAGCTTACCGAAAAGGTCGAAGCTCTCGTTATCAATATTGCAGACGCAAGCGACAGCCAGTCCGAAGTCATCGACCATATCTCAACGAGCATTGAGCAGATCTCGGGCGTTGTCCAGACGAACTCCGCAACAGCAGAGGAAAGCGCCGCTTCCGCAGAAGAGCTTTCCAGCCAAGCATCACTCCTCAACGAGCTTATGGGCAAATTTACGGTATGATAAAAAACATCTGTCAGACGATGCGAAGCCAAGCAAAAGTTTCGTCCACCTTTTCAAAGGTGGTGGGTGTCCAGAGGGCGAAGCCCTTGGTCGCTCTCCGCAGAGAGCGAAACACCCTAAACAAACAAGCATAAATCTTGCCGCAAAAGCGTAATCACTGACAGCTAAAAAAGCGCAATTCACATCAAAAAAGGAAAACGAAATATGAGAGATCATTTTCGGAAACCTATAAATGTGAATTGCGCCTATTCTGTTTTCTTCAAATAAACTATCCTTAAAGCGAAAATATACGAACGAAGTGAGTGTATTTTCGTTTTAACGCAATATGAGCCAGCTATGGGATATGAACGTGAAAACAACGAGCAAAGCGAGGGCGTTTTCACACCCCAAATTGTTGTTTCCCTATTCAAATTTCACAGCCACTCATATTATGTCTGCGAAAAATGCTTATCGCTTCGCTCTGCGCATTTTTCGCCGAGGACAGTTGTTTTGTATAAAAAGAATAGCGCAATTCACATTTTTTAGGTTTCCGAAAATGATTCCTCATATTTCGTTTTACCTTTTTGATGTGAATTGCGCCTTTAGATTTGTTAGTGGTTACGCTATTGCAACAAGCTTTTCGCTGTTAGTTTAGGGTATTTCGCCGTCTGCGGACGGCGACCAAGGGCTTCGCCCAGTGGACTTCCCTCTGCGAAGTTAGGGTACCGAGCCGCAAACTTACGGTTCGGACAAAAGCTAAAACGACATACCTGCGGGGGTTCCCCGCCTCTGGACACCCACCACCCTTTAAAAAGCGTGGACGTAAATTTTGATTCTTTGTGTAATTGCAGCTTTTTGTGTTATTGTTTATTCTTTCAAAGTGAATTTTCCCGTGAGCTGTTTCAATGTATTTGCCTGACCTGCGAGTTCCTCTGCGGCGGCTGCGCTTTCCTCGGAAGATGCGGAGTTATTCTGTGTTACCACGGAGAGCTGTTCAACCGAGGTATTTACACGGGTGATAGCTTCGGACTGGTCGCGCGAACTGTTCGCGATATCGTCGATAGATGTGATTATCTCGCCGATATTCGTTACGACTGTATGGAGCGATTCTGCGGTCTGGTTTGCTATCTGCGAGCCGTTTTCTACGGCTTCCATTGTTCTGCTGATAAGAGCGGAGGTATTCTGCGATGCTTCGGCGGAGCGTGATGCGAGGTTTCTTACCTCGTCGGCTACGACTGCGAAGCCCTTGCCTGCCTCACCTGCACGGGCAGCTTCTACTGCGGCGTTGAGGGCGAGGATATTTGTCTGGAATGCGATATCTTCGATAGTTTTGATGATAGCGCTGATGCGGTCGGTATTGTCGGTGATATCCTTCATAGCATCGAGCATAGTGTTCATACGCTCGTTGCTGAGGTTTGCTTCCCCGCCGATCTTATCCATACTTGTGCTGACCTGTTCAGCCTGCTCGGCGTTGGTCTTTATCTGGTCGGACATTTCATCGATAGTTGCAACGAGCTGTTCAATAGCGCCTGCCTGCTCGGTCGAGCCCTGAGCAAGAGCCTGAGCGCCGCTGGAAACCTGATCTGCGCTGCCCGAAACCTGATCTGCGGCATCGTTGATATTGACGAGGGTGGAGTTGAGTGAAGCTGTGATATTTTCAAGTGCGTTTTTGAGCTTTTCAAACTCGCCCTTATATTCCATTGTAAGGCTTATATCGAGGTTGCCGTCTGCAATTTTATTGAGGACATCGGAAAGCTCGCTGATATATCCCGAATAATTTTTGAGCTGGTCGGTAGTCTGACTGATGCTGTTCGCAAGAATGCCAATATCGTCCTTTGAGGCAGCTTTAACGGTAACGTCCAGCTCGCCTGCGGCAACTCTCTGAGCGGCGCGGTTGATATCGCGGAGCGAACGTGTCATTTTTACGGATACGAAGACAGCAACTGCGGCTGTAATGGCTGCAACGAATACTATTGCGATGAGCATCATAATTACCATGTGGACAGTCTGCTGCGAAAGCTCGGAGGATTCAACGGTGTAAATAAATTTCATTCCATTGTCGAGAGTGCTGAAAACAACATCTCTGTCAATACCGTTTATTTTGCATACGATCGGATCGGAGACAGAGGCTTCCGTAAGTTTATCGGTGAGCGAAGCGGAATAATTTTCAAGGCTTGTGCCGAATTCCATATCCTTGCCGTACATAACATTATTGCTGCCGTCTGCGATGATAGGCATTGCAGTGTTATAAGATGTATTGCTTTCGGCAAGGTTTTCTACCATTGTGAAGTCGATATCCATACCGATAATGCCGACATTGACGTTGTTATGGAAAAGCGGAACAACGTAGGAGATCATATAAATTCCGACATTTTCGTTAAGGTAAGGGTTCATCCAAGTAGGTTTGCCGTTGTTGACGGGAGTATAGTACCAGCCGACGTGCGCGATATCGGTCTTGTCAAAGGTGCTGAAATCGGTCGGGGTAACGCTCTGGAAAGCTTCTTCGGTGCTGTTTCGTGTCATAAACAGACCCGAGGTCGGCTCGGTGAAATCGGGGTTGTATCTTATGTAAGCGCATATTGCGCCGTCAGTATTGCTTGCGGAGCTTAAAAGAAGCTGTTCGATATTGTCGGTGTATTCATTGACATAAGCACTGCTTGTCTGAAATGCATTGAAGTCGTCAAGGTCGGACATTGCAGCTTCCGCAAGAGTATCGACCGACTGCTCGATCTTGCTCAGATATGCGTTGATGTCGGAGCTGATGCTGCTCTCGGCAGTGACCATTATCTTGTTGTTGTCCTCGGTCAAGGCACTGTTTGCATTGAAATTGGCGAGTGTACCGACAGCTATTGAAGCAATGGTGGTACAAGCGGCAGCCATTATACTGATTTTTTTCGTGATAGTCATAAAAAATGTTACCTCCGAATATTTTTCTGTAAAAATAATGCAAATAAAAATACGAAAAACAGTTTTTGCGACTTTATTATACAATGATTTTTTTAAAATGTCAATAATTCAGAAAGCAATGGTTTACAATTTTTTGCGAATATGATATAATGTAAAAATCAGAAAAACTCAATTCTCTTTGAAAGGTGTGATGCGTATGAAAAAGCAAAAAAATATTTTGAACAGAAACAAACCCATACATCACTTTGAAAAGGAGAAAAAATATTGATAAGAATTGAATTGCTGACAGAAAAGAACTTTGACGAACATTCATTGGACGATTATTCGAGAAAACATGGGGTAAAAAGGGTCTGGCGCAGGATAAACGGCGAATATGTGCTTGTTGATATGCCATACACCGAGGACTGGGACATCGAAAGGCGGCGGCAGGTCGCACGTGATATCGGCAGCGACAGCTATATCACCTACGCGGCTTTTGACGGAGAGAAAGTTGTTGGCTTTATCGGACTTCTGAAACAGCACAAAGACGGTTATATGATACTGGGAAAAAGCTGATTAAAGCGAAGCGTTCGTTTTGCCATTTTGAGAAATGTACGAGTTTACGCCTTTAATGTCAATTTGACATAAACATTTTGAAAAATGGCAAAAATGTATTAATCAGCGTTTCCTTATAATTGACACCGATGCGGCGTGTGAAGCGGACGGCCGGTACGCCATTGCTCACGCACTTATGACGCAGAAATTCATCGTCAAAGGCATCACCGCCGAGCATTTCGGAACGGAATTTGAGAGAAAGTCGGAGTAGAAAAGCTATGAACATAACTGTATATCTTGGCGCGAGTGAGGGCAATGACCCGTCATTTGCCGGCGCCGCAAGAGAGCTTGGAAAATGGATAGGTGAAAGCGGAAACTCGCTCGTTTACGGCGGCTCAAAATCGGGACTTATGGGAATATTGGCGGAGAGCGTTCTTGACGCAGGCGGAACGGTTACGGGCGTAGAGCCGCAGTTTTTCATCGATGCAGGCTTTGAATACGACCGCGTTACAAAGCTCATAATCACTAAAGATATGTCTGAGCGAAAGGCGAAGATGATAGGGCTTGGCGACGCTTTCATCGCATTCCCCGGCGGCACGGGAACGCTCGAAGAGATATCCGAGATAATGTCAAAGGTGTCGCTCAAGCAGCTTTCCGCACCGTGTATTCTTTACAACTTGAACGGATATTACAACAACCTGAAAGAACTTCTGAACCGTATGACAGAAAGCGGACTTTCCTCCGAGGAACGGCAGGAGGGCATTTACTTTGCGGAAAACTTGGACGAAATAAAGAAAATACTGAATGGAGAAAAACTATGACAAACCGTATCATTACCGATATTTCCGATTACATTTTTGTATCGGACGAGCCGCAGAAAGCTGATGCAATTTTCTTCCGGACGGCTCACACCCCGAACAGCCCGAATATGCCGCAGAATTATACCGTCAAGGCTTGGCTGAATGGCTTGTTCCGTCGGGTGGGATAAGCGTCAAGTCGGACAAGTGGCACGGAGTTCGCTCAAAGGCGGATATTTACAGCGGAGATTACCATTCCGACTGTGAGTTTTTTACAGATGTGCTTGTGAAAAACGGAAAACAGTTTTTCTGTTTATCGGGAAGAACTGTGCAGTCATCCGAAGATATCCGCTGACAAAGGAGAGGTAAGTTTTGATGAAGAATATAAAAAAGCTGATGTGCATACTGCTTTCGGTGGTCTGCGCTTTGCTGATGTGTTCCTGCCGAAGTGCGGACAAGCTCGCGTTCGGAACGGGCGGCATCGGCGGAAACTATTACGCTTACGGCAGTGCTTATGCTCAGCTTATCGGCGCGGAAAACGAAAAGCTGTCGGTCGAGGTAAAGGCTACGGCAGGTTCGGCGGCTAATCTGCGGCTCATTCAGCAGGGCTTTCTCGATATTGCCGTTGTGCAGAGTGATATGCTCACGGAGGCTTACAACGGTGAGAACAGCTTCGCCGAGATGCCTTGCAGAAGTATTCGCGCGCTTGCGGCTTTGTACACGGAAGAATGTCAGCTCATCGTAAGAGCGGATTCCGATATTTACACCGTTTCCGACCTTTACGGAAAGACTGTTTCGGTTGGTGAAGAAGAATCGGGAACGCTGAAAGATGCTGAGCTTATAATGCAGCTGGGCGGACTTGTGAATGGTTCGGTCAAGAAAGAGAACCTCTCGTTCTCCGACTCTGCGGCGGCTCTCGAAAACGGCACGATAGACGCTTTCTTTGTCACGGCAGGTCTGCCGACCACGGCTGTGACGGAGCTTGCAAAGGAAACAGCGATACGCATTGTTTCCCTCGATGAAAAGATCATCGACAGAATGACGGACGGCGACTCGGACTACACCGTCTGCACTATCCCTGCGAACACCTATGCGGGTCAGACGGAGGAAGTGCGAACGGTCGGCGTAAAGGCTGTCCTTGTGGCTTCGGGCAGAATTTCGGACGACACAGCCGAACAGCTTGTGAGAATACTTTTCGACCACAGCTCGGAGCTTCATTATGCAACGAGCGCATCGGAATTTGATGTTGATTTTGCCGTCAGCGGCATCTCTATACCTTTCCACAGCGGCGCGGCAGGCTTTTATGAAGAGCAGGGTGTCACGGTAAACAAGAATGCAGACAAGGCGGAGATAGACCGCCCGAGCGCTGCACAGGACTAAGGAGGGCGTATGTACACATTGCATCTTGATATGTATCAGACGCTCGCCGTTGCGGTCGGCGTTCTGTTCCTCGGAGGATTTTTGAAGCAGAAGATAAAGCTTCTCGAACATTTCTGCATACCCTCGCCGGTTATCGGCGGAATGTTGTTCGCCCTGCTCTCGCTCGGATTGTATATGACGGGAGTTGTCGAATTCGATTTTGACGAAACGCTGAAAACGGTATGTATGGTCATTTTCTTCACATCGGTGGGATTTCAGGCGAATCTTCGCATACTCAAAAGCGGCGGAATTAGCCTTGTTATCTTCCTCGTGTGTGTTATAACGCTTATCCTCGGACAGAATTTCATCGCGATAGGCGTTGCAAAGCTAATGGGACTTGACCCACTGATAGGACTTTGCACGGGTTCGATACCAATGGTCGGCGGACACGGAACATCGGGCGCGTTCGGTCCTGTCCTTGAAGACCTCGGAGTGAGCGGCGCTACTACGCTCTGCACCGCAGCGGCAACATTCGGACTTGTTGCAGGCTCACTTATGGGCGGCCCTCTCGGACGCAGGCTCATAGTAAAGCACGATCTACTCAAAACCGCTGTCGCTGAGGATGAAACTCCGCTCGTTGAGGAAGAAGAGAAGAAGCACCGTTCGGTAAGTATGTACGCCCCTGCGGCGTATCAGATCGCAATAGCAATGGGACTGGGAACGGTGGTTTCGTGGCTCTTGTCCAAAACGGGAATGACGTTCCCGATATATATCGGCGCAATGATAATCGCCGCCGTGATGCGAAACATAAGCGAATTTACGGGAAAATTCGATATCCATATCGGCGAAATAAACGACATCGGCGGTATCTGCCTTTCGATGTTCCTCGGCATCGCGATGATAACGCTGAAGCTCTGGCAGCTTGCGGAACTTGCACTTCCGCTCGTTGTGCTTCTGCTCGTGCAGGTGGTGTTTATGGGGTTGTTCACATATTTCGTCGTGTATAATGTTATGGGAAGAAACTATGATGCGGCAGTTCTTGCCTCGGGAACATGCGGCTTCGGAATGGGCGCAACGCCGAATGCAATGGCGAATATGCAGGTGCTCACGGAAAAATTCGCACCGTCGGTAAAAGCATATATCCTTGTGCCGATAATAGGCTCAATGTTCGCTGATTTCCTCAACAGCCTTTGCGTAACGTTCTTTATAAATCTATTGTAAAAGCCTTCAGGAAAAGGGGTCGGTCTTATGTTTAAAAAGAATAAGAAGAAAACTCACCTTACATTCGCTTCGGAGAACCTCGCCGTTCCCGAAATACATACCAACGATGAAGAAGAAAAGCTTAACGATGATGAAAATACATCGGGGATATTTTATGACAACCTCGCCATGCCCGAGATACATTTTTCCCATAAGAAAAAAGATGGGGATAATGGGGGAAAGTGAGTATTGTTATGAGTAGGCTTGACAATTTTTCAAACTGCCTTAAAGTATTGAAAAATGCCGATTTTAAGTTCGCGTATGATAATGAGATATATCAAATGGGTGTTGTTTGCCAGTTTGAGCGGACGTTTGAACTTGCTTGGAAAGCCCTGCAGTAAGTTCTGAAGATACACGGCGCGGAGGGTGCTGAAACGGGTTCTCCGAGAGAGGTTTTACAGCTTGGTTACAAGCTTGGTTTTGTTGACGATTCCGCGGTATGGCTTCTTATGCTGAAAAAGCGCAACACCTCGGTCCGCATATATGACGAGGACGAAATTGACGAAATGATACTTCTTATTCGCGACAGTTTCATTCCTGCATTTATTGTTCTTGAAAAGACTTTGCAAAGCAAGCTTGATGAAGCGGAAAGCGAATGGGATAAAAACAGCCGAGGGCGAAATTGAAACGCTCCTCGGCTTTTATTATACTAATTTTTAAACTGAAAGTGTACAAAAAATCAAGCAAAAGCTCACATATATGGGTTTTGCGCCGATTTTTTGTCTACACTTTGATTAAAAATTAGTATTACATATACTGATATTTTTTTCTGTAAGCAATAATGAAAATGATACTCAATGATGCCGCGATGCCCTCGGCAAAGACAGCCGACCACCATATACCGTCTATTTTCCAGAAAAGTGGAAGTATGAACACGAATGCGGCTTGGAGTATTACCGTTCGTATGAACGAGATGAGCGCGGAGATAAGTCCGTTGTTCATCGCAGTGAAGAGTGCCGAGCCGAAGATGCCTATTCCGCAGAAAAGGAACGATACGGAATATATCGAAAATGCGTGTATAGTCAGTTCAAGCAGTTGTGCATCATAGCTTGTGAATATCATTGCGAGCGGCCTTGCGAGGAGTTCGGCGGCGAAAAGCATTGTGAGCGATGCCGCACCGATTATGACCGAGCATTTCTTGAAAAGGCTTTTCAGCTCCGTTGTGTTTCCTGCGCCGTAATTAAAGCTCATTATCGGCGAGATTCCGACCGTGAAGCCGAAGAAAACGGCAATGAATATCATATTTACATACATCAGAACGCCGTATGCGACAACGCCGTCGTTGCCTGCATATTTCAAAAGCTGGCTGTTGTAAAGCATACCGACAACGGACATCGAAACGTTGGAGAGAAACTCGGAAGAGCCGTTTGTGCAGGCTTTTAAAAGCGAGCGTCCGTCGAATTTTGTTTTGCCGAGTTTTAATATCCAGTCGTTTTTAGGGCTTGCGAACATTATTATCGGGACGATCGCACCGATGAACTGACCGATGACCGTTGCGAGCGCCGCACCTGCGAGTCCCCACTTGAAAACAACGATGAAAAGTGCGTCGAGAACCATATTTGTTACGCCTGCGGCAACCGTAACGAAAAATCCAACGTGCGGTCTTTCGGCTGTGATAAGAAATCCATGCAAAGCATACTGGAGCGAGAGGAATATCAGTCCGACAAGGCAGATACGTCCGTAAAGAACGGCATATTTGAGAACTTCGCCCTCCGCACGGAGAAGCACGGCTATCTGAGGCAGGAAAATGTTTCCCAATATCGCAAGCACAACTCCTGCTCCTGCCATAAAGTAGGTGAAGAACGAAAACAGGCTGTTGGCCTTTTCACGGTCGCCCTCGCCGAGCGTTTTTCCGATGAGCGCTGAGCCGCCAAGACCTATCATATTGCCGACTGCTCCGAGCATCATAATGAACGGCATAATAATGTTAAGTCCTGCAAACGGAATTTTTCCGACATAGTTTGAAACGAAAAATCCGTCAACGATGCCGTATATCGAAGCGAATATCATACTCGCAATGGACGGCAGGGTGAATCTGAACAGCCGCCTGAAATTAAAGTGGTCTGAAAGCTGTATAGGTTTTGTCATTTGTATCTTCCTTTAAAAATAATTTTTCCGCTTCTTCACGGAGATAGTCGTTGAGCCGAGCAGACATATCGAGATAAAAGCTGAGTTCCTCATCGGTGAAGCGGCGGTAAGCTGTGTTTTCGGCTTTTTTCAGTTTGTCGGTCGTTTCTGAGGCAAGAGCTTTTCCGCTCTCGGTGAGGATTATCCGCTTGCTGTTGCGCGTTCCGGAGATAGGTTCAAGCCGAGCGTGACCGTTCTTGATAAGGCTGTTGAGAGCCGTGTTTATGGTCTGCTTCGGAAAATAGCATCGGCGGCACAAGTCCTGCTGTGTGTAGCTTTCGGAATCGTCCGAAACGAGGTACAGTATCCACATCGATGTATCGGAAAGTCCGTACTTCACGGCGGCATCGTGGTAGATAGAATCGTAGCCTTTCATCTGCTCATCGAGCTGTTTTATATATTCTTCTATGTTCATATATTCACACCTTTGTATTTTTATATAAGGAAAGCGAGATCGTTATCTACGGCAAAGCGAAGCTCTCCTTATCCTTCAAATATACAGTCCGAAAACGGACACATACACATTATAGTCCTTTTTCGGACTTTTGTCAAGAGGTTTTAAAAAATTTTTTCAAAAAAACCGCACCGCAGGAACGTTGCCCCTGCGGTGCGGTTATAGTATTTTTATTTACATTAAGTATAATATCAGTTTTATTTTATAAATGGTATATTATATTGATTTACTTAAAGTATAATCTATTGTATATATACTAACTGTTGTTTAAATCTGCGGTTAGATAGTACGAGTAAGGATCATTTTTTCTTTTTGTAGCCGCAGTCGCAGTAAGGCCCGCCCTCTGCAAGAGTGTATTCACGGACAAAATCAGTCGTTTCGCCGGCCTCGCTCATAGTGTAGTCGAGCCTGCACATCGCAGGGGTGAGGTCGTAAATTCCAAGCTTTTTTGTAAGCTCGCATATTCCGCACTTGTAAAATCTTGCCTCGTAGCCGCTGCCGTCGGGATATTCAAATAAGTCCATATTCCATGAAAACGGGTTGCGGTCAGCGGCTTTGAGCTTGGCTGTTTTGCGCATACCGTCAAGGTCTTTTTCAGTGAACTTTTTCTTTCCGCTCTTTCGGCAGAATTTTTTCATAAGCGAAGTCATCATCGAACGCTTGTAATATTCCGTCAGCCTTTCAATGTCGGGACGCTGAGGCATATTGAGAATGAACGCACAGAGCAAAGCGCAGTTGACAAGATTCATTTTGAAGCGGTCGGCTTTTTCAAACTCGGGAAGTTCGGAAATTATCTCCCTGTACTTCGGCTTGGCTTTTTGCCTGACTTCATTTGCGGCTGCTTTGTCAATACCGAAAATATCGATGAGATTTTTTGTGAACGAGCCTGAAAAGAGCGTCCACATTCCCATGGGCATACCTGCATATTTCATTTAAGAATCCCTCCATTCGTTTATAGAAGATACAATTCTGCGTTCAATGTCTATTCGTGCCTGCCTGCACTCCTCGGGGTACTGTTTGGCGGCTTTGAACGCCATTTTGAGGAAAAGACCCGAGCCTACGGGAAACATCTTTTTCAGCAGGCTTTCGGGGAAAACATAGTGCGTAGCGTGAGGATAAACAGCCACCTCAACATCGCAGGAGTGCGGTCTTTCGGCAAGGCGCTTTTCCATTCTGCGGATATATTTTGCCGTGTCCCAGAGAACGTCGTCCTCACCGCCGATGAGCAGAAGCTTGCCCTTGATGTTTTCGACCTTTATGAATTCGTCCTCGGTGATAGGGTGAGCCTTCTCCGAATCATCGAAAAGCTTTAGTGAGTTGACCATATCGCCCGTGCGCTTTGATTCACCTGCGATGACCTGCCAGTATTGTGGGTGCTGATAAACGAACGGCATATAGGGGAGAGGCTCGCCCTTGTAGGTGAAAAGCGACTCGCCCTCGATTGGCCACTCCTTGCAGCCGTCCTTTTTGCCCTGCATAAATCCCTGCCAAACGAAGTCGCTCGGGGTCAGACCTATCGTCAGCGTGATATCGTGGAAATACGAAGCAGCCGTGAGCGCAAGAGTTCCCGTTGTCGATGCACCTACGATGCTTATTTTCTTATTGCCGAACGATTTGAGCTTCTTTATCGCATTTTCTATTCTTTCGAGCGGATAGTTGTGATGTCCGTAGTCTTTCTTCGCAGGTGACATTGACATAACATTCAGGTCAAGTTCGTGAAGCCACTTTACCATTGTCTTTGCGAGATAATCCTCGGGATCGTCGCCTATCATTGCAATAATTGCGCAGTCGGTCGGGGTAGGGCATTTCCAGTAAGCGCCGTAAAAACCGTCCTTATCGGGGTCAAAGTGTATCTTTTCCATATTATCCTCCGTTTTAGTTAGTTAATGCTAACTTTGGCTTGTGTAAAGTGCCGCTTTTCCGTAAGCGGCATTTTTCTGAGAATATTATAGCATAGGTTATGAAAAAATGCAAGAAAATTCTTCACTGTGCAGAAAAACAGTAAATGAAAAAGGGCGGATATAGAATCCGCCCCTACGAAATTTAGGAAAAAGCTGATTAAAGCGAAGCGTTTCCTTAGCCTTGCGCATTTTTTATATGAGAGAGGTGAAGCAGTTTATATGTACTTTTCTGCCCATTTTTTCAGTTCGTCAGTGCTTGCGCTTGCAGGGAAACGCTTGCCCTCAACGAGTTCTGCGCCCTTGCAGGAGGGAGCGAGATCCTTGTTCGTGCCGCCCATTCCGCTTCCGCCAGAGGTTGCGAAAGGAACTATCTTTTTGTCGCTGAGGTCATACTGTTCGAGAAATGTATTGATGATAGTCGGTGCAACGTACCACCAGATAGGGAAGCCTATGAAGATAGTATCGTACTGTTCGATATTCTCGACCTTGCCCGAAACGGCAGGGCGGGAGGACTTATCGCTCATTTCGACGCTGCTGCGGCTCTTTTTGTTGGTCCAGTCGAGGTCTGCGCTTGTGTATGGTGTTTCAGGCTTGATCTCAAAAAGGTCTGCGCCTGCGGCAGATGCCAGATTTTTTGCAAGCTTTGCTGTAACGCCGCTTGCGCTGAAAAATGCAACCAATGCTTTGCTCATAATGATTACCTCCATTATATTTTTAGAAATTTTTACTTTAGGAAAAAGCTGATTAAAGCGAAGCGTTCGTTTTGCCATTTTGAGAAATGTACGAGTTTACGTCTTTAATGTCAATTTGACATAAACATTTTGAAAAATGGCAAAAACGTATTAATCAGCGTTTCCTTAGCTTGCTGTACTGCTCATCGTCAACGGGTTCGCACCACTCGTTCGAGCAGTTTTCGCCCGAAACTTCAACTGCAAGGTGCGAGAACCAGCTGTCGGGAGCTGCGCCGTGCCAATGCTTTACGCCTGCGGGGATATTGATGCAGTCGCCGGGGTGCATCTCAACGGGTTCTTTGCCCCATTCCTGATAGTAGCCTCTGCCGCCTGCGCAGATAAGTATCTGTCCGCCGCCTTTGTCAGCGTGGTGGATATGCCAGTTGTTGCGGCACTTCGGTTCAAATGTTACGTTGAAAATGCTGACCTGCGAAGTCGATATCGGAGCGAGGTAGCTCTGACCGATGAAATATTTTGCGAAGCCTGTGTTCGGTTCGCCGATAGGGAACATCATTGAAGCTTCGTGAGCGGCTTTTGCACTGTCGTCAGCGGCTTCATCGTTCCATACGTCCATTGCAAGCTTGAAAACTGCCCAACCCTTTGGCCAGCCAACGTAGAAAGCAGTGTGTGTGATTATAGCGGCTGCTTCTGCCTTTGTAACGCCGTTTGCTTTTGCGTTTTTGAGGTGGTAAACGAGCGAGTTGTCGGTGATGCCCGAGGACATGAGCGCAACCATCGTCACGATGCATCTTGTTTTGAGGTCGATGTCCGTGTTGTTCCAGTTTTCGCCGAAAAGAACATCGTCATTGTAGTGTGCGAAGTCGGGAGCAAAACCTCCGAGCTGATCTCTGCCTGCTGTTTGTGTTATTTTTTTCATACTCTTTTACCCATTTCATGAGCTTTGTTTAATTTTTCGTTTCCGTTTATATCGTTGGGGTCGTTCATTCCGCCGACGAAAAGCGTTCCCTTGAGTTCCGCCTTTTCAAAGCAGTCTATCCAACCCTGCAATCCGCTTTCGGCGCGCTTCGGAGTATAGTCTTCGTCCTCGGCTGCGACCGAGAGCATATAAACATCTCTGAAGCGGTAATCTTTCGGATAGAGCGAATTCATTCTGTCGAGGAGAGTTTTCATCTGTCCCGACATTTCGTAATAATATATCGGCGTGGAAAATGCTACAACGTCAGCATTGAGAACTGCCTGCTCGATAGCGAGCGCATTGTCCTTTATGACACATTCGCCTTTGCTCTGGCAGGCAAGGCAGCCGATACAAAAGCCTATATTTTTGCCTTTGAGTGAGATAAATTCAACGCTGTTTCCTGCGTCCTCTGCGCCCTTTGCAAAGGAGCGCGCGAGCTGTTCGGAGTTGCTGTTTCCGCGCAGGCTCGTTGAGATAACTACGACCTTTTTGCTCATATAAAACCCGTCCTTTTATATTGTATAATTTTCAGCGAATAAAATTAGTCGCAACGCGGTCTTCCTTTTTCGGCAGACCGAATTTTTCTTTGCCGAGTGCGATCGACTTCATAAGGAAAGACATATTCCGCGCGAGGGTGCGCATCGTCTGTTTGCCTTCTTCGTCAAGGTCTGCTTCGCCCTTTGCTCTGCCGTGGATAGAGTTCCAGTACTGGCTCGAAGCTATCGGCATATTCGAGATAGTGAAGTATTTGTTCAGCTCGTCAAAGGTTGCCGAACAGCCGCCTCTTCGTGCGCATACAACGCTTGCGCCGACTTTCATCGACATATCGAAATTTGAACTGTAGAAAAGTCTGTCGAGGAATGAAATGATCGTTCCGTTCGCCGAAGCATAGTAAACGGGGCTTGCGATAACAAGACCGTCCGCTTCTTCAAACTTTTTCGCCGCCTCGTTAACTTCATCATCGAAGATGCACTTTCCAAGCTCGGAGCATTTTCCGCAGGCGATACAGCCACGGATATCCTTAGCGCCGATCTGCATAACATCAGCTTCAATGCCCTCCCCGGCAAATACCTTCGTCATTTCGTTCACGGCGAGAGCGGTGTTTCCGCCAACTCTCGGACTGCCGTTTATTATAAGAACTTTCATAAAAAAACCTCCCAATTTTTTTGAAAAGCCATTACAATATTGAACTTACTGTTTCAAACTTTCCACCCATTCGCGGATATCATCGGCTGTCGCATCGTTGAGCTTTTTTCCGCTGATGATGTTTGCTTCGGGGTAAAGGTTTTGCAGTTCGCTGATGCTCGTTTCAATGCCGCTTCCCCCCGAGGTGCAGAACGTGTAGACCTTTGCGCCCGAAAGGTCATAGCTTTCGAGGAAAGTTTGGATAATTCTCGGGTTCGTTCCCCACCAGATAGGGTGTCCGAGGAAAACGACATCGTAATCGCTGACAGCGGAAAGGTCGTTCGCAATGGCAGGACGCGCGGAATCATCATTCTGCTCGATGTTTGCACGGCAGTCGTCATTGTTGTAGTTGAGGTCGTCATCAGTGTAGGGCATTTCGGGGACAATCTCGAAAAGGTCGCCGTTAGTTTCGTCTGCGATCATTTTTGCTATCTCGGCAGTAGTTCCCGTTGCGGAGAAATATACAACAGCTGTCTTGCTTTCGTCGGAAGCTTCCGCAGGTTCGGCTTCGGTTTCCGATGTGCTTTCTGCTTCTGTTTCGGTCGGCTGAGCGGCTTCGCTGTCAATTACCTGCGAAGTCTGCGTTTCGCTCTCGCTGACGGCAGTATCGGTGCTTGCGCAGGAGGATAAAGCTGCGGCGGTGAAAAGTGCTGTCAGGACGCTCAATACTCTTTTTGAAAAAAGCTTTTCTTTTGTCATAATATCACTTTCCTTTGTTTTCGTCAAGCTGCTGTTCAAGCTGTTCATTGAGCTTGAACACAAGGCAGTCAAGGCAGCTTATCTGTTTTTCTTCCTTGTGTATCGCATCAAGGAGAGTTTGCCTGCGCTTTCGGAGCAGACGTATCGTGCCTTGGATATCATCATTGCATCGGCAGTGTATAAGCTCCGCTTTTTCGCTTTCGCAGCAGCCGATATCATCAAGGCATTCTCCGAACCGTTCGGCATCGGTCATAGGCATAATACTAAACACCAATAAAATACAGGAAAAAATCTGCGCCGAAATCCTATATATTCGAGATTGTCGGCTTGATTTTTTCCAAATTTTAAATGGTGTTTAGTATAAGGCATCTCCTTTCGGCACTTTGCGGAAGCAGTTTATTTCGTTGGTTCTATTATATATCCGCAGATCTGAAAAGTCCAATACTCTTTTTGTATTCTTTGGAATGCTTTAAAGGCATTTCTGCATATAAAAAAGATACCGACTTTGTGGGTCGGTATCTCATAAAATTTAAGTTTAGCGGCAGCTTCGTACTTACGATAAAACAGCCTTGCTTCGCTCATTGAAAAGCAGTTCAGCCGTTGCTGTCAGTTTGGCTTCATCGATAGGCTTGGAGATATGTGCGTTCATTCCCGCATCAAGACTTCGCCTGATATCATCTGTGAAAGCATTGGCGGACATTGCCGTGATAGGCACGGTTTTTGCGTCTTCGCGGTCAAGCGAACGTATCTCACGGGTCGCTGTAAGTCCGTCCTTTACGGGCATCATTATATCCATAAAGATGATGTCGAAAAAGCCTGTTTCGGACGCGGCAAAGGTGTTCACGGCTTCTTCTCCGTTCCATGCTTTGGTGACCTTTGCGCCGCGGTCGGTGAGAAGAAATTCCGCGATCTCCATATTCAGCTCGTTATCTTCGGCAAGAAGCACATTTTTGCCTTCCAATGCCGTGTGGTTGCTCTTTTCGGCGGCTTTTTCGGACGCTTTATAGTCTTTATCTATGCGGAAAGTAAGCTGAACGCGGAAAGTTGTGCCGATATCCTTTTCGGAGTGACAGGTGATAGTGCCGCCGAGCGCGTCAACAAGCTTTTTGACGATAGAAAGTCCAAGTCCTACGCCCTCGTACTTAGTTCTGGCGTTCTGAGCCTCCTGCGTGAAAGGTTCAAACAGGTGCTTTTGGAATTCCTCACTCATACCGATGCCATTGTCCTCGCAGGTGAATTCATAAACAGCTTCCTGCTCGGTGTTTGAAATAAGACGGGTATTAAGGCGAAGATATCCGCCGGCTCTGCCGTATTTTATAGCGTTGCTCGCAAGATTGAGGAGTATCTGGCTCAGGTAACGGGGACTGCCGATAAGGTGGCTGACGGGGAGTGAATCCTTCCGCATGATCTCATATTCGATGTTCTTTGAAGCTGTCTGAGGTTCAAGAACGGTGTTTATCTCGTCGAGGAGTTCCGTGAGATTGAAAGGTGTTTCTTCCAATACCACCTCATCACTTTCGAGCTTGCTCATATCGAGGATGCTGTTCACAAGTTCAAGCAGGGTGTGAAGCACGGCGGAGATATTTTTATGGCAGTGAGCCTGTATCTCGGGGTCATCGGTATGACTTTCCGCCATATCGATATAGCCCTTGATGCCGTTGATAGGTGTTCGTATATCGTGGCTGATGCGGCGGAGAAATTCCGTCTTTGCGAGGTTTGCGACTTTGGCTTCGTGCGCTTCTTTGAGTATCTGTGCCTGATAATCGGCTTCCTTGGTCTTTTCGCGGTCAACGTCCTGAAGAAGTGCGAGGATATGCATTGGTGTTCCCGAATCATCAAAATCAACGACAGTAACGCTGACTCTGCACCATTTTATCTCGCCGCCGCGCAGTGCTTGATAGTCGGTATAAAAGCTTTTGCGAACATCGGTGATATTTTCCTTGCAAAGCGTTTTACGGATAAAGTCTCCGGACATTCTGCGGTCGATATCTTCGCGGTATGCAGGCACGACCATAGTGTTGAGGAATGTGTTTTTGAGCGTTGTATAAACGCCGCTCTGAGGGATAGCCTTTTCAAGCCAGGGGGCAATATAAATGGTGTTATAACTGTTCGACGAAAGGTCAACATAGAAAAGGCTGAAATAGATAGTTTCCAGTGATCTGAGCATCTGAACGGTTTCCGTCAGCCTGCTGTTGCTTTCTTTGAGCTTTTCCTGATTTTCATAAAGTGTACGGTTTCGCAGAGCAAAATAGAGAACACAGAAGAAGAAATAAACCGCCGCAAAAAGCGCAGAAGCAGACAGCGAATCTGAGAATACCGCTGCGAACGGGTAATATATGCAGATTATGTAACCCTCGTATGAGGAACGATAACCCCAGTAGTGCTTTCCGCTCGCTTTTATAAGGTGAAGTTTTCCGTTCTGTTCAATATGGGAAAGCTGCTGCAAAACATCATCGTCCGAAACCTGTTTGTCTTTCATTGACTGCACACTCGTTGCCCTTACGTTGCCGTCTTCGATGATAGCATAGTGACCGTTTTGTTCAAGGTTAAGACCCGTGAGCAGACTTTCAAGGTCATTTTCCGTGTCGGAGATAAGTCCCGACGGCTGTTTGTAATATCCGATTATGATGCCTGGCTCGTCTTTTCGTGCAACAGCGCAGACATCATAGTATTCACCGTTCACTTCTGTTCTTTCGGCGAAAATTTTTGCAGGGTAGGTGATAATATCGGCAAAACGGCTGTCGATGTCGTTTTTTTGCCAGTCGGGGTCGCTGAATCGCCGTGTATGGCCCGAAGCCTGAGTATGCAGTTCACTGTCGAGCAGGGTAACGCCGCTTATACGCAGGCTGTCAACATACTGTTCGAGCATGGTATCATCGGCGAGAGCCGGTTCATCGGCCAAGTGGTTGCTGAAATCTCGGAGCAGGTCGGTCAGACGGAAAAGGCCCTTTGTTCGGTCGGAGTCAACGAGCTTATTGAAGCTTGAACACTGCTGTTTGAGCGTGTCCATTGTGTTTTTGGCAATGGCGGTCGTTTCGATAGCGGTCTTGTATCCTGTGAGCGCTGCCGTGAGCAGAAGAAGTATCAAGCCGAAAATTACAGCTTTATATATCGTGAACCGGAAGACCTTTTTGGGGTGAGGTTTACTCATTTTCTTCACCTCCGAGAACTTTGTCGGTATCAACGCCGTATGCTTGCAGGATACGCGCAGTCGTGCCGTCGGCAAGCATTTCGTCCAAAGCGTCCGAAAGCTTATTGCGAAGTTCCTCATCGCTGCCTTTTGAAAAAGCGACTCCAAGCTTTGCGCGGGCAAGGTCTTCATCGAGGAAGCGATACTCAACACCTGCATTGCGAAGCTGTTCTCTTACAGCGGCAGCGTAACCTGCGCAGGCATCGACATAATCATTGCGCAAAGCCGTGATAACGTCATTCAAATTGTTCAGACAATATACATTCTGCACCTGCGGAACGCCCGTTTCCGTGTGTTCGAGAAAGGTGGTTTCCGCCTTTGAACCAACTCTGACAGCGACGCTTTTTCCCTCAAGGTCGCTCAGATGTTTTATCGGACTGTCGTACAGAACGGCAACGATCTGACGGCTGTACATATAAGGCCCTACCCACGCATAGCGATCCTCCTGACCGTCCATTGAAAAACAGCTCCAAAGGCAGTCGATCTTTCCGCTCGCAAGGAGAACATCACGCCTGTTCCATTCTATCTGTTCAAAAACGGGTTCGTAGCCCATGCGGCGGCAAGCCTCTTTTGCAAGGTCAACGTCCATTCCTGCAGGTTTGCCGTCTTCGTCGGTGTAGTTGTACGGGCGGTAGTTATCGCAGCCGATAACAAGCTTCGGCAGCTCATTGTCGGCCTTGGAAGAGCAGCCGACGAACGTCAGACAGCATAAAGCCATCAGCATCAAGCTCGCAAAAAATGAGCGGTGCGTTCTTTTTTTGAACATTTAAGTTCTCCTTATTAATATATGATACCAAAAACCAATAAAACTATAGACAAAAAATCATCGCATGATCCATATATTCGAGATCATACTCGATTTTTTGTATAGTTTTTAATTGTTTTTTAGTATAAAACGAGTAAAACTCTGAATTTTTATAGAAAAATTGCATAAAAGCCATTATCATTTTACCATAAGCAAAAAAAGCTGTCAATTATTTTTTTAGAGAAAATCAACTATAGATCCCATAATTTTTACAGGGATTCTCTAAAAACTGAAACAAAATAATACTTCGTATTATTCGCAAATTTTCGTTGGGACTTTGCGCAGC
>UQKC01000028.1 GCA_900541495.1 uncultured Ruminococcus sp.
ATCCTCTTTCAGCTAAAACTGATTCATGAGTTGAACCTGAATCAAACCATACATCTATTACTTCTTTGAATCTTGTCATTTTTTTACCACATTCTGGGCATTTTAAATGTACTTCATCAATATAAGGTTTATGAAGTTCAATATCATCTGGACAATCAACTGCTTTTTGCTTTAATTCTTCTATGCTTCCTATACATTCTTGATGTCCACAATTTTCATCTTCACATGTCCATACTGGAAGTGGTGTTCCCCAATATCTGTTTCTTGATATTGCCCAGTCATTTAAGTTGGTTAACCAATTACCAAATCTTTTTTCGCCAACATAATCAGGATACCAATTTACTTTTTTGTTTTCTTCTACTATTTTATCTTTTATTTTAGTTATTTCTAAATAGAATGATGGTTTAGAATAGTATAATAATGGGCTATCGCATCTCCAACAATGTGGATAATTATGTACCATTTTTATTTTTTTAAATAATTTATCATTTTCTTTTAGATATTTGATAACATCAATATCCACTTCAAATACGTTTCTTCCTTCCCATAAGCCTTCAGTATATTTTCCTGTATCGTCAACTGGATTTAAATATGGTAAATCATATCTTTTTCCTACGTTATAGTCGTCTTGGCCAAAGGCTGGAGCTAAGTGTACGATACCTGTGCCATCTTCCATGGTAACATAGTTATCACATGTTACATAGAATGCTTTTTTATCTACTTTTAGGCTTGGAATTAGTTGTTCGTATTCTGTGTATTCTAGGTCTTTTCCTTTATATTCTTTTAATATTTCATAATCTTCTTCATCTAATTCTTTTGAACTATCAAATATTGCAATAATTAAATCAGCATCATTTGCTTCTTCTATTGATTTTTGAATTCCTATTTTTTCTACAGAATCCTTTGCCTCTCTAATTCCTGCTGTATCAATAAGTTTCAAAGCTATTCCGTTTATCGTAACATACTCCTCTATAGTATCTCTTGTCGTTCCTGCTATATCTGTTACAATTGCTCTATCCTCTTTCAAAATAGCATTTAACAAAGATGATTTTCCTGCATTTGGTTTGCCTATTATCGCTGTTTTTATACCATCTTTTATTATTTTACCATTATCAAATGATTTTTCCAATTTTTCTAATTTATTTTCTACTTTATTTAACATATTTTTTAGTTCATTTTCTTGAACCTCTGGTGTATCATATTCTGGATAATCAATTGTTACTTCAATATTTACTAAAACATCTAAAATATCTTGTTTTATTTGGTTTATTTCTGTTGATAAAAAACCTTCCAATTGTTTAATTCCACTTTTGGCTTCTCTTTCTGATTTTGCATTTATAACATCAATTACTGATTCTGCTTGTGCTAAATCAATTCTTCCATTTAAAAATGCTCTTTTTGTAAATTCACCTGGCCCAGCCATTTCAGCTCCATTAGCCAAGCATAATTCTAATATCTTTTTTACAACAATATTTCCTCCATGTGCATTTATTTCACACATATTTTCTGTTGTATAACTTTTTGGAGTTTTAAAATATGATACTAAAACTTCATCAATTATTTTATTATTTTCAACAACATTTCCATATTTTATTGAATATCCTTTTATTTCAGATATATCTTGTTTTGTTTTTGGAATAAATATTTTATCTAATATTTCAAATGTTTTTTCTCCACTCATTCTTATTATTCCTATTCCTCCAATGCCTGGTGCAGTTGCTATTCCTACTATTGTACTCATTTATTTTCTCCTTTATTTTTTACATTATTTTCCTATCACTTTTTTAGAACAAATAAGAAAAAGTCAAAATTCTAAATTTAATCTTTTGATTAAAATCTGAACTTTGACTTCCGATTTTTATTTAATTATTTTTTTGTTATTACAATTCTTCTTTTTGGTTCTTGTCCAATACTTCTTGTTTCTACATTAGGATTATCTTGTAAAACACTATGTATTATTTTTCTTTCATATGCTTTCATTGGCTCAAGTGTTATCATTTTACCTGTTCTTTCAACTATTGAAGCCTTTTTCTTTGCTACTTCTTCTAATGTTTCAACTCTTTTTTGTTTATAATCTTCTATATCTAATCTAACAACAACTCTATTTTCTGATTTTTTATTTGCTATTGCTTTTAATATATTTTCTATAGAATATAATGTTTCTCCCCTATATCCTATTAAATTTCCAATATTTTCTCCATGTATAGAAATATATAAACATTTATCTTTTATTTCAACTTTAGTCTTAGCTTCTGGAGATATTTTATTTAAAAATTCAAGGGTTGCTATGTAATAAGACTCCTGATAATACTGTATATCATTTTTGAACGGTATGCAGCGATCTTATTTGAAAGACAGGATTCTCAGTAAGACCATGCGGTACTATGGAAACGCTGATTAATACGTTTTTGCCATTTTTCAAAATGTCCTCAAAGGCGTAAACTCGTACATTTCTCAAAATGGCAAAACGAACGCTTCGCTTTAATCAGCTTTTTCCTACAAAATCCCCTCCTACAGTTTTCTGTAAGAGGGGATCTGCCTGCGCATCAAGCGCTCATTTCATCAAAGGTATCATCGGAAGTGTCTTCCTCTGTTTCTCCCGAACCATTGTCAATGTTTTCATCACTGTCATCATTCGCTTCTTCCTCCGAAGAATCACTGCTGCCGTCTTCAGGTGTTTCCTCATTCGAGTCATCTGTCGGTTCTTCTTCGGAAGTTTCGTTTTCTTCATCTCCTTCGATCAAGCCGTTTGATGCTGTTATGCTGTCTGCAAGCACAAGCTTGTTATTGACAAGCACTATGCTGAACTCGCCGTTTTCTGTGCTGAGTTTCAGCTGTCCGTTGTACTCGCCTTTGAAGCTTGATGCGATTATCGATAGATTTTCTGCCGCTGCTGCGTTTCCGCTTTCGTCCACAAGCTTTATCGTTATCTCTTCGGAATTCTCGGTTATGCCGTTTCTTGTTATGCTCATAACTCCTCTTGCATTGCTGAGGATATCAAGCTCTGCTCCTTCTGTTGAGCAAAGTTCGGTCGCTGTGATAGTTCCGAATATCGTATTTGTTCCGTTGACTGTAAGCTTTCCTGCTCTTACCGTGCCGTTTATGCTTGTATTTTTTAGCGTTACATCAGCTGTGCTTGTTATGCTTGCAAGGCCAAGGTCTGCGTTTTCTGCTGTGAAAGCATATCTTCCCGCGGATATTGTATACTTGTATGATGTATTGTTCCTTGCAGAATCAAGGTTTGTGTTCTGCACTTCAAGTTCACCCGTCAATGTTATGCTTCCTATGAATGTGAGCGTCTTGTTTTCCGAAGCTATTGTAAGCTTTCCGTATGTTCCTGCTCTTGGAAGTCTTAATGCTCCGTTTATGTCAGCGTCATCGAGGAGAGTTACCGTATACTGTGCTTCGCCTGACTTTATGCTTTCTATTGCTGTTGTTACGTCTGTCCAGAGAGCATATCCCAAACCGTTTATCTCGAACAATATCGGTTTCATATATACTTTTCCGCTTATCGATGTTACTGTATAGTCAAGTTCTGTTTCGGGCTGTATCTCTGTTACGTCGAATACATTGTTTCCTGTATATTTTGATGTAAAGAGTACAGTGTTTTCGTCGATAGCTTCGTTTGCTTTGAGCTTTATCGTTCCGCTTATGCTGTCGGCTGTTGTTCCCGTTACCTTTATCGGTGTGAAGTTTGTGTCAAATGTAATAGCTGAGCCTTCTGCTCCGTTTATGGTTTTGACCGATGCAGGTGTTTTTGTGCTTGAAACAATAAGGTTTGCTGTTTCTGTGAGTTCAAGTGCTGTTGTCGAGAATGTTGAGCCTGTTCTGAACTCGCTTGTTACCTTTGTTGTTCCGAAGCCTGATATCTTAGCTATCGGAGTTGTTTCTCCGAGGGTAAGTGCTGCCGCTGCTCCGCCTTTTACTGCTGTAATGCTGTCCGAAGCGAAGTTATCGAGTGTAAGGTCGCTTGTTGTGCTCAATGTATATGGCTTTGTGCTTTCAATTCTGATATTTTCAAGTTTGAGCGGTGTTTTTGCGCTTACTGCTGTTATGTTTGTAAGGGTTATTGTTTTTGTTTCGGGTTCGCTCCTAAAAGTGATAGATTTTGCTGTTGTTGGAAGAGCTAAAGCCGATGCATCAAGGTTTGTATTGAGCGTGAGCGTGTAAGCGGTTTTTTTATCCGTAATGCTTTCAAGAGCAAGTTCAATGTTGGGGAACTTTCTGCTTGCTTCGCCGTAGGAAAGCGTTACTGCATCCGCCCACTCTGCCTTTATTGCCTTATTCTTCTTGTAATAGAAAGCGTTGAGCTCTTTTCCGTCGGCTGTTGTATTTTCAACAGTTGTATTTTCGGAAATATCCTTTGTGCTGCAGAGTACAATAGTTCCGCTTGCAAGCTTTACAGCTTCGCCGTTTTCGTCTGCGACCTTGACATTAAGCTTGTTCGTTACATCTGTGAGGGTCACCTTTGCGATATCACCGTCGGTGAGGACAAGCTCTGCGTTTCCTGCGGTAACTGTTGAAGCAGTTGTTTTTGCTGTTGGAAGTTTTACCGTACCGTTAAGGTTTGAGATAGATGTAAGTCTGATTGTTACGGTAAGCGTTTTGTTTTCAGATACATTTACATCGCTGAATGATGTAATGCTAACTGCTTCAATATTTTCGTTGATATTGAGCGTTGAAGTTCTTGTTCCGTTCACTGCACCAAAGCTGTTTTCAGCCGAAATGGTAAGTGTTGTATTTGCAGCTGCACTCAATGCGATAGCTTTGCCTGCCGACTGCTTTATCTCACAGCCGATAGTTGTATCTACGGGCGCTGCGATTCTTGTTACATCTGTTGTGAGCGCACCTGTGCCGTTTATCGTGATGCTTTTTGCTGTTTTTGGAAGCGTGAACTTTGGTTCTGTAACGTCTGTATTGAGCGTGAGGGTATATTCGGCGTTCTTGTCCGTTATGCCCTCAAGAGCAAGTTCAACGTTCGGGAACTGTCTGTATATATCGCTGTAAGAAAGCGTTACTGCATCTGCCCACTCTGCTTTTACTGCTTTATTCTTCTTGTAGTAGAAAGCATTAAGCTCCTTTTTGTCAGCAGTTGTGTTTTCGATCGCTGTCTTTTCTGAGATATCCTTTGTGCTGTAAAGTACGATAGTTCCGCTTGCAAGATCAACAATTCCGCCATTTTCGTTTACGACCTTAACGTTAAGCTTTCCTGTTACGTCTGCAAGAGTGACCTTTGCTATATCACCATCAGTGAGAATGATCTCTGCGTTTCCTGCTGTTACAGTTGAAGCTGTTGTTTTTGCTGTCGGAAATTTTACCGTACCGTTGAGAGAATAAACGGCTGAAAGCCTGCTCGAAACTGTAAAAGTTTTTCCATTGGCAACATTTACAGTGCCAAAAGTTGCAAGGCTTGTTATCTCGGTATCTTCGTTTATGTTGAGTACCGATGTCCTTGTTCCGCTCACTGCGCCGATATTTGTCGTTTCACTGTTTATATCAAGTGTTTTGCCTGCCGAAACTCTGACAGCGAGTGTCTTGCCCTTTCCGTTTACTTCTACATCAAACGCTGTATTTGTCGGAACATTGAGGCTCGTTGCGCTTATATTGAGTGCGCCCGTACCGATGAATGTTATGCTTTCTGCCTTCGTCGGAAGTGAAATGGTCTTTACATTTGCATCTTTATTGAGGGTTATGGTAAGCGCCTTTGTGTCTGTTTTGTATACACTGAGAGCGGTTGTCAGATCGTCGAATGTCTTGATCTCAGTACCGTCGAAAACGGCTACCGCGCTTTCTGTGAGTGCGGGTATAGCTTCTGTTCTGATAACATAGCCGCAAACCTTGCACTTGTATGTTTTTTCGCCCTCTGCGGTCATTGTCGGCTGTTTGGTTATTGTTCCGCTGTCCTCGGTATGTACGGCAAAGTCGACCTTTTCGGAACAAGTCGAGCATTTATGCCAGTGTCCGCTTGCATCATATGTCCAGTTTGTATCAAGAACGTGCTTATGGTCGAGCTTTGCTATCGGTTCTGTTCTGATAACATAGCCGCAAACCTTGCACTTGTATGTTTTTTCGCCCTCGCTTGTTTCGGTAGGCTCTATTGTTATTGTGCCATTATCCTCTAAATGCATCTCATAGTCAATTTTATCATCACAGCCGGTACAAGCACGCCAATGTCCGAATGAATTTGCTGAATACCCTTCTTTCAATGAATGTTCATGATTTTTAGGAATAGATATCATTGTTGGGTAAGAATTCTTTTCTGTAGTCCCATTACCGAGTTGACCGCAGTAATTAAAACCCCATGTGTATAACTCGTCATTATTTGTTATACATTCACAATGTTCTCCACCGTAACTTACCTGTGACACATCAGACATTATCAAAGTTTGCGTTATCATACGACCATTATCGGACATATCTGAATGACTAAATCTCCAATCAAATAACTCACTATTTGATGAAATGAAAGAACTTTGTCCCCAACCAAGACTGATTTGATTTACCTTTTCCGCAATTTTCACAGGAATATATCTATTGGTTTTAACATCAACATTAGGTAATCCACCATCATCATTTCCCCACGCAAACAGATCACCTTTTTTGGTTATACATGCACTGTGATAATACCCCAGACTTACTTGTGATACATTGCTCATTATTTTTTGAGGTGTTGTGCTATTTTCTTTGGAGCTTGTTCCAAGTTGTCCATATTCATTACTTCCCCATATATATAGGTCGCCATTAGTTGTAATACATGCACTATGTTCCTTTCCAAGGCTTACCCAAGCAACATTACTCATTATTTTATGTGGTATATTTCTATCTGTTGTTGTGCCGTCACCAAGCTGTCCCATAACGTTACGTCCCCATGTATATAAGTCACCGTTAAGAGTTATACATGCGCCATGACAATATCCCATGCTTACTTGCTTTACACCACTCATTATTTTGGCAGGAACAGAAGAGTTTTTCTCATCTGAACCTTTGCCAAGCTGTCCGTAATAATTACTTCCCCAAGTATATAAATCTCCATTGTTAGTTATGCAAGCACTGCTACCTCCCCCAAGACTGATCTGTGATACATCATCCATAACTTTTATCGGATAGCTATAAAAACGCTGAATACCGCTATCATTTTCGTTAGAATCATCAGGTACAATTGTTATAAGATTATCAGATTCGATAGTTTTAGCCCCGTTTCCTAACTGTCCACTTTCATTATTTCCCCACATATAAAGTTCACTGTTTTTGTTAATATATGCGCTATGGTTGTATCCAAGACTTATTCTCTTTTTCAATACATCTGAAATAACAGGTTCGTCTGTATCCCCACTATCAGAATTCTTCACATCAAGCATAACAGCACTTACAAAAGAAATACTGTCATAATTGCTTATCTTGATATACGCAAGTTCACCGTTCGCACTGCTGTCCCACGCGCCGTAGATATCATCATATCTGAGGTAAGCTGTATTGCCCGAATTTGAATAGCTGTAATCGCACGCCGAAAGCTCAGTCCAGCCGCCCCAGCCGCTGTTCATAAGTGCAAATTTCGGCGCAGTCTGTGAGCTGTACTTTACAGCAAGCTCTTTTCCGCTTGCGAAGTCTTTAAGCTCCGCTGCCTTTATATTGCCGTCGCTTCCAACGGAAAGCGATGTTCCCGATGAGTAATCATTGTGTGCATAAAGCGGGAACGAAGCCTTGCTCGCCCAGACGACACTGCTGTCATTCCTTACCGAAAGGAGCTTGTTTACAACAGGCTCGTTGACGCTGTACCAAGTGTTATTGCTTCTGTTTATGTAGCCGTGAGCCTCGCCGCCGTTGTTCGCTTCGACATTGTTATCCCAAAGAACGCAGGCGATGCCCATTTCCTTTGCAAGGGTCATATAATACTCTGCCCAATCAACTCTTGCATTTGTATAACCATAGTTTGAGGTGCTGAATTCGCCTATTACAACAGGAATTCCGTCCTGCGTAAAGAATGAGCGCAGGTCATTGAAAATGCTGTAAAGTTCAGCCTTGTAATCAGATGAAAATGCGGAGTGGTCGCCGTCACCCATTGCGAAATCATAAGGCTTGTACGCATGAACTGAAGCCGCAACGTAAGGGTCGTTAAAAAGGCTCTTGTCGAGGTTTGAATATATGCCGTAATCTCCGCTTGCGGCATATCCTGGGACCATAAGCAGACGTGTATTCTTATACGCTGAATCGACCGAACGCACCGTGCTTATAAAATCAGCATCGAGCTTGTTTATGACATCATAGCAAGCTGAATTGCCCGTCCATTCACCTGCCGCACCCTCCATTCGTGGTTCGTTCATACCCTCGAAAATAAGGTGCTGGTCGTAATCGGAAAAATACTCCGCTATCTGCGTCCATACCTGTTTGAGCTCTGTTGACATCGCACTGTAGCTTGATGCAAGGTCGGCACGGTTTATCCAGTTTTCGTGATGAATGTTGAGGATAACGTACATTCCATTTTTGTAGGCATAGTCCACAACTTCCTTTACTCTTGCGAACCAGTCTGCGTTAATGGTATATTTTCCATTGTCAACCGTGATGTTCCTATACCACGATACAGGTACTCTGACAGTGTTGAAACCCTTTGCCTTTACGGCTTTTATAAGGTCTTCAGTGACCCTCGGGCTGCCCCAGCTTGTTTCCTGTCCGTTCGCGCCACCCTCACCCGTCGCATCGAGCGAATTTCCCAGATTCCAGCCAAGACCCATATCTTCGACTATATCATCAGCCGAACAGACGGTCTGCGCATTCGCTTTGATCGTAAAGAATGACGCATCGATGCAAACGAACGATGTCATTATCAAGGCAACAAAAAACGCAAGTATTTTTGAGCCTTTACGCATAGATTTTCGCATATTCATTTTCCTCCGAATCATATTAAAAAATGTATAATCATTACTTTGATTTTACCATATATTTTATTTTAATTCTATAATAAAAAGTAAATACTTATCTTAAAATAATGCCGACTATTGAAAATTCTGACAGAATGTGATATGATTTAACATATAAGAACCTGTCTTCATAAGCATATGCACACGTCTTTTCGGCAAATTTTGCTGCATACTGCGTTAAAAATCCTTGCCGGGCGGAAACGATCAGGTCGCTACCCCGCCGCTCACAAACGAAGAAATGCCGGTTGAAGTTGCGACCGCGGAAACCTCTGTCGAAACAACGGAAACCGTTGCAGAAACAACAGCCGATACCGCAGAAAACTGATGTTACCGCAAAGTATCCCTGTCAAATACAGCCGAACTTTTCAAAACGAAAGGTTCGGCTGTATTTTATATTGTGAGCAGGGATCAAAACATCTTCCATTGATCCGGGTGCGTATCCAACGAGCTGTGTTCGGTATAACCATACGCAGTGACGATTCTCGGATCCCATTTGAACAGCATATCAGATAATGTGAAAAAGTTCCCCCGATATCATACCGAGGGAACTTTCATTATTTGAAAGATCAGTCAGGTGCTTTTACAGTGAATGTTACGGAAATGGTCGTAACGCTCTGCTTGTCACCGAGCGGCATTATCTGCGGCGAACAGTCGGAAAGGTCGCCGTCAGCGGTTCTTGCTTCTTCGGGGAGCGAATTCACCCAGCCGTTGTAGAGATTTACTCTTGAGCAAAGCTTGTCATCGGAGCAAGTATAGCCTTTGCCCTGCATCTCGTAAGCTTCGCCGTTGATGAGAATTTCATCAATTGTATAGGTGTAATCGGGGAAGAATTTTTCGCCGTTGGAGATTCCGAGTGCCGAGAATGCAACGCCCTTTGCCGCACCGCATTCGGAGAAATCGAGGCTTACGGTATATGTGCCCTCGCCCGTGATCTGAACGTTCTCAGCCTTTGCACCCGTTGTGCAGTTTGTCGGGTCGTATGTATCGCCGATGCTGTATGAAACGCCGTAGTCGCTCGAAGCATACATTATCCATGCTATCGACATATCATCGGAAGCGGGGAGAGCAATGCTTTCGTTCTGCTCATCGATAGACTTCTGCTTGGTTTCTTCGATTCTTTTCTTAGCTTCTGCCTTTATCGTTTCAACGTCCTTGTCCTTTTCGTTGTCATAACGGCGGTCAAGGAAAAGCTGAACGAGTGCTTCGTCGGAGAACTTGTTTGCCAATCTCTTGTAGAAGTTGCTGCAATCCCAAAGTACGGGGCAGAAATCATAAAGGTCGCAGTTGTCCAAAAGGTTTGAGTAGAACTTGTCGGTTTCGGGCTTTATTCCGCCGTCGCTCTTCATTACGGCATATTCGCCGATGACAACGCCGTAGCCATCATTGGAGAACTTGCTGAGTTTTTCCATATTTCCGTTCTGCTCGTCATAATCGGACGGTGAGCCCCACTGATTTACACCGTCCGTGCCGCAGTAATCCCACGGTGTATAATAGTGTACCGAAAGCAGAAGCTTGCTGTTTGCAGTGTCTTCGGGCATCTTAAAACGCTCGTCGCAGGTAAGTGCGATATCCGTGTTGTAGCCTGCGATGAGGAGAAAACGGTCTTCGTTGTTGCCGCCGAGCGAACGGATAAGCTTAACGAATTCGCTGTTTATCATATTGGTTGTTTCGTAACATTCGTCCTTGGTGAGAACGCCCTGCGAACCCGTGATGTCCTTGTCGTTGAGGCGGTCGCCGAGTTCCTCGTTCGCGGATTCAAAGATGAGCTTGTAGGAATAATCCTTAAAATGCTCACCTATCTGAGTCCACATCGACTTGTACATTTCGAGAGCCTTTTCTCTTACGGCAGTGTCCTCCGCACCGAACATTCCCCACCAGCTTCCGTCCCAGTGGTCGTTGACGATAACATACATATCAGCGTCAAGCGCATAGTTCACGACCGTTTCAACACGGGAAAAAAGTCTTTCGTCGATAATGTAATCGCCCGACTCAAAATTCATTCCGTTTGTCCATGCCACAGGTATTCTGATAGTGTCGAAGCCTGCGTCTTTCATGCTCTGAACCATTTCGGCGGTCGTGTAAGGCTGTCCCCAGAGCGTTTCAAAGCCGTCAGGGTTTGCACCGCCGACATAGCCTGCGTGATTGTAAGCTTCAAGCGTGTTGCCGAGGTTGATGCCGTTGCCCATTGCTCTTACAAATTCAAGCGAGGTCATAGACTTTAAGCTGTCTTCCTCTTCCGCATCGACCGAAACCGCCGCAGATGTGCTTGCAGTTGTTGCTTCGCTCTGAGCATCATCTGTCTTTTCATCGCCGTTTCCGCCTGCACCGTTTCCGCAGCCTGCAAGCATCGAAACGGAGATCAGCAGAGCCGCAAACGATGATAACGTTTTTATTTTCATATATATCCCTCCAGAAATTGTCGTTTTTTACCGTGACCGTAAAAAATTCTGTTATAATTATACTCCCCTGCAAAACACATTTCAAGTATTTTATATAAATTTTATATCAAAATCCGCATTTTTTTGTGCAAATATATGTTTTAGCTAAAAAAGTTCCCCTCACAAAACCGTGAAGGGAACTTTTTTATAGCTATGGGTTGCATCTCTTGCAAGGATCATAACCCATTTCAATTATCTCGTCACGCGAGCCTGTCACTTCCTTTTTGTTCTTGTCTTTCATCTGCTTTACGCTTGAGCAGGACGGATAATGGAACTTTTTCGTATTCGTGTTAAGAATGTAAGTCGTCTTTCCCGATGAAACGCCGTTCGTCACTGTCGAACCCGACTTTGCCTTGACCGTGACCTTGCAGGTTGCCTTTAAGCCGTTTGTTGTCTTAGCGGTGATAGTGACCGTACCTGCTTTCAAGGCTGTGACCTTGCCCTTGCTGTTCACTGTCGCTATCTTGTTGTTGCTCGAATACCATTTTACCGACTTTGCTGCCGATTCGGGAGATGTCGTTGCTACAAAGGTCTTTGACTGTCCGACTTCGAGGGCATACTTCGTGTAATTGAGCTTTATCGAAGCGATAATACCGTCGGCAAGCTTGCTTTCGCCGTTTGAGTAGTCGATATCAATATTCGGCTGAACATTGTAGCAGTAAACATTGAACGAAACGCCTTTTCCCTTATCCTCAACGGAGTATGCCTCTATCTGAACGCCGCTTGCGAGCAGATTTTTGCCATTGAATATTGGTGTTACGCGATACAAAACATGGTTATCGGTTTCCTCAACGTAATCTGCGACCATATTCTCAAACGGCAGCATACCCTCAATATTCAGATATCTTGTCCCCGTGATAAGATTTTTCTCGTTCGCGTTTTCCGCCGTAAGCTGATAGCCGATGAGGTGGCAGCGGTTGTAAAGATACTTACCGTCAACGTTGTCGTACTTCACCGTATGCCAGCCTGACGGCTTTATCATTCCGATGTTTCCGCGCTTTTCGGTCGGCATTGTTTCCGTGCATACATTTGCATAAGCCACGCCGCACCGTCCAAGCTCGTCAAGCTCGCTGTACTTTTCAAACGCTTTTGTCGTCAGATCGGACTTGCCGAAATTCGGGACGTTATCGTTCAGTTCGACATAAGCTTCGCCCGAATATGCAGGCAGGTTTGACAGCGTTATCTTCTTCGCTTCGGCTGAAACGGACAGTGCTGAAAAATTCAGCACCAAACTCAGCGCCATAAAAAGGCTCAAAAATACGCTTTTGGTTTTCTTCATAGAATATCCTCCTTTTATTTTACACTTTATATGCGTATATTTATATTATACTTTATTTCTAAAGTATAATCAACACTTATACCGCGTAAAATGTGCAATTACAGTATTTTACAACCATGTATTTGCATAAGATAATGTTATTTTGTCAAAATTATTATACTATTGTATTACTTATTAGTTAAGTGCGTTACTTGCAGTGCAGTATAATATCCCGACAAACGATATAATGTAAGTATAATCATTTGGAGGGTCGAAATATGAGGAAAGAGGTCGCTTTTAAAAATCGTGACCGTTTTATACAGCTTGGCATTGCTATTGCTTCTCTGCGAAAGCTTCGCGGAATGTCGCAGGAAGCTCTTGCCGAAAAAGCAGGGATAAGCCGCTCGCTCCTGAGCGTTATCGAAGCACCGAATACCGCAAACAGCTTTTCGCTCGAAACGCTTTATGATATCGCAGATGCTCTCGATGTTTCCCCGTCCGACCTGCTCACCGCTTCGCTTTTTCCCGATAATATTATCAAAAAAGAATAATTATTCGCAAAATGCCATATAGTATCACCTAAATCTACAAAAATTAAGGAATGAATCACATAAAAATCACCTTTGTATATGCTACAATTTATACAGAGGTGATTTTAATGATAAAAAATAAATTTTTCATTGTCCTGCACAAATGCAAAACTTCAAAACATTTGACAGCGGCAATATGATAAGGGAGCTTGGAAATGAGTAAAGAAGTATCCTTTAAAAATCACGACCGATTCATTCAGCTTGGCATCGCAATATCATCATTGAGAAAAATACGCGGTCTGTCGCAGAAAAAGCTTGCGGAAAAAGCCGGCATAAGCCGTTCAATGCTTAGTGTTATAGAAGCACCGAACACTGCCCATTGCTTTTCTATGGAAGTATTTTATAATATAGCTGATGCGCTGGATATTTCCCCGTCCGAACTGCTCACAGCTTCGCTTTTCCCCGATGAAATTATTAAAAGAATATAACCAAAAAAAGCTGTACCGCAAATTTTTCGCTTGCGGTACAGCTTTTTGCCGATTCAGTAAATGTATGTAAAAATCAGAATTTTACATACATTTGCTTGAAGTTTATCCCCTCGTATAGATTGTTTAAAAATGCAAAACAGCAGTGACGCATAACGCATCACTGCTGTTTTCATAAATATAATTTTGCTTATTCTTTTACCGCTTTTTTCTTCTCATACATTCTGATAAAGAACAGAACTGCAAGCATAAGAGCTATTGAAAGTCCGAGGACTGCAAATACATTCTGCACAAAGCCTGCGAAGATATATCCGACCATACATACTGCCGCAACCGTGAGCGCGTACGGGAGCTGTGTTGAAACGTGGTTGACGTGGTCGCACTGTGCGCCCGTCGAAGCCATGATAGTTGTATCGGATATCGGTGAGCAGTGATCGCCGCAGACTGCACCTGCGAGGCAAGCGGAGATGCATATGATTACGGTTTTCGGAATTTCGCCTGCCGCGGAAACTCCTGCAAGCTCGGTGCTGAAAATTCCCGTTACGATCGGGATAAGGATACCGAATGTTCCCCACGATGTTCCCGTTGCAAAGGCAAGTCCGAGTGCAACAACAAAAAGTATGCACGGGAGAAGTATCTCTATCGCAGATGCGCTTTCAACGATTCCCGAAACGAACGTACCCGCTTCGAGAAGTCCGGTCATTGTTTTCAATGTCCAGGCAAATGTGAGAATGAGTATCGCAGGAACCATTTGCTTGAAGCCTGACGGTATCGCGCTCATACAGTCACTAAATTTGAGAACACGCCTTGCAAGGAAATATGCTATTATTATGATAAGCGATATGATAGAGCCGAGTGAGAGCGCATACGAAGCATCGCAGTTCGCAAATGCATCGATAAAGCTTTCGCCGCTGAAAAATCCACCGCTGTATATCATTCCCATTACACAGCATATAATGAGTATCACAACGGGTATGATAAGGTCAATGACTTTTCCGTTGGAAGAAGTATTGTCGTCCTCCGAATCATAAACTGTGTTTCGTGTGGTGAAAAGGTCGCCCTTTGCGGCATTGTCCTCGTGGAGCTTCATAGGGCCGTAATTCACGCCCGTGAGCGAAATGAAGATGACCATAATTATTGTGAGGAGCGCATAGAGATTATATGGTATCGTGTTGATGAAAAGCTGTATGCCGTTTACGCCCTCGACCGTGCCGCTTACTGCCGCCGCCCATGATGATACGGGAGCGATGATGCAGATAGGTGCGGCTGTTGCATCGATAAGATATGCAAGCTTTGAGCGCGAAACGCCGTGCTTGTCCGTTACGGGACGCATTACCGAACCGACCGTAAGACAGTTGAAATAGTCGTCCACGAAGATAAGCACGCCGAGCACGAAGGTCGAGATGCAAGCGCCTACCCTTGATTTTATGTGCTTTGCCGCCCATTCGCCGTAAGCCTTGCTTCCGCCTGCCTTATTCATAAGCGCAACTATCGTTCCGAGGACAACAAGGAATATAAGTATTCCGACATTGTAGGAATCGGCAAGGTTTGCGATAAGTCCGTCACGAACTACTGTGGTGAACACGCCCTCAGCGCCCAATGAAGCCGAAGCGGCGTAGATAACAGCGCCCGTAAGGCTTCCGATAAACAGCGAAGAATATACTTCCTTTGTGATAAGCGCAAGTCCGATAGCCACTATCGGAGGAAGAAGCGACCAGAGCGTTCCGACCGCATTGGAAATAGGTGCGGAAATCATACAGCACACGAGAAATGCAAGCATAACGACCGCAAAGATGATCTTGCTCAGATATTTTTTCATTTTACCTCTCCGTCCATTTCAATTTCTTTAATTTTATCTGTACCTGCAAGCTGTGCAAGTATTACTGCCGCAAAAATGAGTACACACCCGAAAAATTCCTTTATGCTGAGCTTTTCACCGAGGATAAGCCAGCCCGAAAGCGCCGCAAACACCGATTCCAAGCTCATAAGCATCGTTGCAAGGGTCGGGTTCGTGTGCTTCTGACCCAATATCTGAAGAGTATAGGCAACTCCGCAGGACATTATTCCGGCATAAAGGATAGTTCCGCCCGCACCCACGATGTTTGGTATCGTCGGCTTTTCAAAAATGAACATACATATCAGCATAAGCAATCCTGCCGTGAAAAACTGTATGCAGGACATCAGAACGCCGTCCGTGTTTTTTTCGTTGAAAAAATCAATGACCGTTATATGCACTGCGAAGAATATCGCGCCGAAGAAAACGAGCAGATCACCCGATGAAATTCCGATATCCTGCTTTATGCATAACAGCCAAAAGCCTGCCAGTGCTATCGCGATGAAAAGCCACATTCTCAGCGGCATTTTTTTGTGCAGGAATATCCCTATCAGCGGAACTATGACGATATAAAGCGCCGTTACGAAGCCCGCCTTGCCTGCGGTCGTCTGCGCAATGCCCGACTGCTGGAACGAGCTTGCAATGAAAAGAACGATGCCGCAGCATATTCCGCCTGTGACGGTATTCTTCAGTGAAAAGGTCGCTTTTTCCTTTCCGTTTCGCTTATCGAGAAAGCGGAAAAGGATTATCACCGGGATAAGAACAACTCCGCCGAGGAGAGTTCGCATAGCGTTGTATGTGAACGGCTCAACATAGTTCATACCCTCGCTCTGGGCGACGAAAGCCGTTCCCCATATAAGTGAGGTTATCAACAGCATCAGACTGCCCTTGAAATTTTTTATCATTTTTTTTGCAATACCTTCCGACATAAAATTCATACTATTTAATATGATACTTTATTTTACAGCCCGTGTCAATGGTTCATGGCGCATATTAAGAGAAAAAATGCAGAAAAATGTCATTATTTTTGTAAAGATCTGTTTTTGCATATAATTTCTATGTTTGAAAAGCTTGATTTTGTATTAAGATCGCATCTAAAAACCATAGTGCCTCAGATGCACAGTCAGATTTTTCGTCAGATTGTATAGAAATTTCGCAGGCATACTGTGGTATGTCAAGAAATTTATTTGCAAGATGACGGGAAATCCGCACGCAGATGAGGTCCTAAGGCTTTAGCCGGTGTTTTTTAGAGGTGACCTATGGTAAAATGCCCTGCAAACGACGTAACAAAGCCGTTTGCAGGGCATTTTATGTATGCAATGATTTTTATAAATATTTAATGATCTCGTCCCTTACACCGTCAAGCCCTGAATCAGAAATACCGAAATCCATTTTCTTGTAGTTCCAAGCCGCACGGCCGATGCCAAGCTGCTCAAATGCTTCGTGTATAGCCTTGAACCACTTTACCGTGTCCTCGGGCGAGGCAAGGTCTATAACTCCGTATTCGCCGCAGTAAAGGATCGTTCCGTTAGCCTTTGCAGCCTCATAAGCACGATTAAATCTTCCGATGAAATATTCGGGAGTTATCGCAGGTTCGCAGTCCTCAATATTCATTCTGAACGAAGTGTCCATACCGTCTACCCAGTATGCACCCTGATGCGTGAAGTTGAGCGGATCATAGCAGTGGAAGTTGTAGATCACCTTGTCATCATAAGGAGCATCAAGGTCGGGAACGGCATCCGGACTGTTGTTCCAGTAACCTCCGACAAGAATGTAGGTATCGGGAGCAATTTTGCGTATTCTCTCAATAGTGCTGCGGATAAGCTTGTTCCATTTTTCGCTGAAGCTCTGGTCGGTGACTTCGTTGAGAAGTTCAAATGCGATAGTTCCGTCACTCACAGCGTAACGCTCCGCAATTCTGTTCCAAAGTTTCATAAAACGCTCCTGAAGAGGCTCGCTGTCGAAGAAACCGAACTCACCCTCGCCCTTGTCGAAAGAGTAGCCTGCCGTCTTGTGAAGATCAAGGATAATGTTTAGTCCTGACGACTTGCACCACTTTACTGCATTGTCAATGTAGCCGAAACCGTAATCGGTGGGAGCGCCGTTTTCATCTTCAAGGAGGTTATAGTCAATAGGAAGACGAATGTGATCTATGCCCCACGATGCAGCCGTTTTTACATCATCTTCGGAGATAAATGTATCATAATGTTCCTTGGTGTGAACGCACTGCGAAAGCCAGCCACCAAAGTCAACACCTTTTTTAAAGCCTTTGAATTCAGTCATAAAAATACCTTTCCTTTTAGAAATTTGTTTCGATCTTCTCGTTGAGTTCGTCAACGGTTTCCTGACAAAGCGTTGCAATTTCTTCTCTCTTTACTGCCCAGTCCGTGCCGTTGAATGATGCCTGCTTGATAGCATCGTCGATAATGTTAGCCTGCTCGGTAGGAAGTCCCATGTGAATGCTTGCAACAGGGTTTGCATCGGTCATTTCTCTTACCTTGTGCCACATATCTATCATTTCATCTGTCCAGCCGTAGTCCTCACGGTACTGCTTTTCTGTAATAGCGAGCGAACTTTCGTCCTGCTCTGCGATGAGCTTGCACTTGATGAATGCAGCAGCACCTTCGGGGTTGGGCGCACCCTTGCAAAGTGCGTAAGCGTCCATATTTGCAGGGAGATAGTAGTTGTCAGCCTCGGGATCTTTCGGCATCGGAACGAACATTATCTCGCCCTGCTCACCGAACTTGGAAAGGTCAGCCTCCCAAAGTGCCCATGTTGCGCAAGGCCAGAAAAGCGTCTTGCCCTCGCTTATTCTGTAAGGCTGTTCAGTCCAGTTGAATTCAGCCTTCGGCAGCGGAAGATCGTCTTTTTTGAGGTTGTACATAAAGTTTTCCGCACGCTCAACAGCAGCACTTGAAATGTTGTTTACGACCTTGCCGTTTTCCATGCTGATAGGTGCAGTACCAGTTGTGAGAATAAACTGCGTTTCAAAATACCAACTGTCGTAAGCGAATTTATCTTCATCACGATCGCAGTAGTCAAGGCACATCTGTCTGAATGTGTCCCAAGTCCAGTTGCCCTCTTCAAGAAGTTCAACAGGATCAGCAAGTCCGTTTTCTTCAATGGTCTTTTTGTTGTAGATCATTACGCACTTTGAGTCGGTGGCAACAGGCGCAACATAATGCTTTCCGCGGATAGTGTGAAGTTCCGCAAGCTTTTTGCAGCCGTCCGACCAAAGGTCGCTGTCAAAATCAAGATAATCATCAAAAGGTTCAAACATTCCGTCAATTACCTTGCTCGGGAATGTATCGAATTCCTGCGCAGGGAAAAGGTCGGGTGAAGAGCCGCCGAGAACGTTCGTTGAAAGATCGTTGTATCGGTTATCCCAGGTAGTCGGTATCCATTCAACCTTTCCGCCGTACTTGGACTCAAAAAGTTCAAGTGCAAACATCTTCGGCTTTCCGAGATCAGGGTTGATGTCATAAGTTGCAAGCCACTTGATAGTTCCGTTTTCAAGCTTTTCATCTTCGCCGATATCAACTTCGGCAACAGCAGCCTTGTCCTCTTCGTCAAGCTCCTTTGGTGCGGTCGTTGCCGTTGTTTCGGCAGGTGTTGATGAATTTCCGCAGGCGGTCATTGAACCGATAAGTGCCATAGCGGCTGTAAAAGCAAGTACCCTCTTAAAATTTTTCATAATCTCTTTCTCCTTTTGCATTTAAGTTGAGTTTATTCGGTCACGATTTACTGTACCTATAATTTAACATATTGCAAAGGATAAAAATATCACTTTTTTGCTTTTTGTATCAAAATTATGTTGCTTTTTCTCAAAATTGCTGTATAATAAAAGCAGAGGTGAATCAACGTGTCCGAATATGAAAAAGAGCTGACCTATAAAGCGTTTCTGAACCGAGAGTATGAGTTCAGACATTCGCCGTTTGAAAAAGAGTTTGAATTTTATGACTGCGTTAAGAAAGGCGATGTCAGCGCAGTTGAAAAGGTTATGACACCGCTCGGCGGAAACGGCGCAGGTGTGCTTTCCGAAGACCCGCTTCGCAACCTTAAATATCATTTTATCGTAACGATAGCACTTGTAACACGCTTCTGCGTCGAGGGCGGAATGGAAATGGAAACCGCCTATACCCTCAGCGACCTCTATATAATGAAAGCAGATAAATGTTCGACCGAAGCAGAGCTTCACAAACTCCATAAAGAGGCCGTCCTCGAGTTTACAAAGCTTATGAACAAGCTTGCCCACGGAAATATCTATTCCAAACCCGTTATAATGACAATGGACTATATCTATGACAACCTCCACTCAAAAATAAGCGAAAATGACATTGCCGATCATGTTTCCTTGAGTCCTTCATATCTGTCACGGCTTTTTAAAAATGAGGTCGGCGTGACGATATCAGCGTATATCGCAATAAAGCGTGTTGAAACCGCGCAGAATATGCTCAAATATTCCGATTTCTCGTCAGCAGATATCGCAAACTACCTCGCTTTTACTTCGCACAGCCACTTTATAAGCGTTTTCCGAAAATATACGGGAATGACCCCGAATGAGTTCCGCAAAAAATATTACCGCGACAATTGGGGCAATAATACTTATAAAAGAGCAAAGAAATGATACTTACAGCAAATTTTTGATATATAAAAATGCGAATTCATACTATAATAAGGAAACGCTGATTAACACGTTTTTGCCATTTTTCAAAATGCAAAACGAACGCTTCGCTTTAATCAGTGATCCCTATAGAAAAAACAGCGAAAGGAACTTCACCTATGAAAAATATCGTAAAAAAAATTAAAACAGCGGCAATTTTTATCTCCTGCACAGTAATGTTATGCTCCTGCGCATCTTCACCCGCTGTTTCGGAAGAGCAAAAAGAAGAAAGCATCTCTAATGTAACATTTGAAAACGGCGGTTCTTCGCTTTTCGAGTGCTCGGACGGCTGGACAAACGGAAATATGTTCAACGTCACTTGGCGCGCCGAAAACTGCACCTTTGAGAACGGTGTAATGAGTCTTTCCATTGATAAGGACAGCAAAATCGGAACAGTTCCGTATTCGGGTGCAGAGTACCGCTCCAAGAAATTTTACGGCTTCGGAAGATACGAAGTCAGAATGAAAGCGATAAAAAATGACGGCGTTGTTTCCTCATTTTTCACCTATACAGGTCCGTCCGACAATAATCCTTGGGACGAGATAGATATCGAAATTCTCGGCAAGGACACAACGAAAATCCAGTTCAATTACTTCAGCAACGGTCAGGGCAATCACGAATTTATGTATGACCTCGGCTTTGACGCATCGGAAGATTTCCACGACTACGCTTTTGAGTGGTATGAAGATAAAATAGTGTGGTTCGTTGACGGCAAAGAGGCTCATACAGCAACGGAAAATATCCCCGTCACTGAGGGCAAAATTATGATGAACGTATGGTGCGGAACAGGCGTTGACAGCTGGCTCAATCCATTTGACGACAGCAAAATGCCGCTTACTGCAGAGTATGAAAAGATCTCGTTTGATGCGTTTAATGAGTGAGTTTAGGGGATATATGCACACCAAGATGAACAGTGGTCAAAGCTCGCCCTCGTCAAGGAAATTACGGAAGAAGTCTGGGATAAATAAATTTGTTTTTCCATTGGATAATAAACATATAAATCGGCTGCAAGTGAAAAATAGCACCTGCAGCCGATTTTATGTTGGATTTCGGCGCAGATTTTTCCTGTATTTTATTGGTGTTTAGTATTATTCATTATCAAAGCTCTTTCTCATTTCAAGTTGGATCAGCTGAAAAAATTTCGTTCTATGCGGACTTATGCTTTGTTCGCTCTGAACCTTATCCTTTTTCTTTACATAATTTGAAATATACGTTGCATAAACGATATTCTCAAGGCCATATCCGCACGGTCTGTCATCCTCGACCTTGCCCGTGATCTCACTCAACATTTTAAGCCTGCCCTGCGCTATTCCGGCAACGCTGCTGTTGTCACCGTGCATATAATATGAAACAAAGTCATGTTCAATAACCCTCATAAGGTCATTTTCCGACTTATCAAACACAGATCTGTCGCTTTCCTTGTCAATGCAGCGAGTAACGAACTCTGTGTAAAAATACGCAGGATAGCATATTTTCGTACTGTTCTTATACTTCATTTTCTGTGCGATGACAGCATTATTCAGTACATCAAAATGCTGTTTCATAATATCTCCCTGACGTTTCATAGCATCGTCTTCGAGAACAGCTTTTTCCGTATCATCGGTTCCTGCGATCTCTTTTACCGAACTGTCATCTTCGGATGAATAAAAAATATCTTCCCGATTGATATCCGCAGTATCGCTTTTATTCTTTTTCATTTTTCTGTATGCACCGCGTTCAAGAGTGTCAAGATTCTCTGTATAGATATCGTTTTTTCTCCTGTTGACTATCGACTTGTAATACGCCCAGAAATCAGCTTTGCCGGGTTTCCAGTCTTTAAAGCACTCAATGAACGTGTACTCCGCACATTCCCGATAATCGTCCCTGCTTATGTTAGTTATTTTCTCCCTCGATATTCTCCCTACTACCAGTGCAGCGAGCTTGTTATATTCGGTTCTGTATATGCTGTCATTGTTCGTTTTGAACATATATGCATTTTCGGCCGAGCGATTGATCTCTCTTATTTCATCGTCTTCAGCAAACGTGTTTTTTTTCGTTTCCATATTGCCCTCCTATCAAAGATCAAGTACAGCCTTAATGAACTTTTTCGGGTCGGCCGAATCGCTCATTGTGTTTATGGTCGAGTTCATATAGAAAAGTGCTGTTACATCATAAAGACTCGAAACATTGGTATCATGATTGAACTGACCGTAAATAATGTTTTCGATAAAAGTATTTCTGAATCTGTATGCGTATGTCAGCATCATAAGGAACACCATAGGTATCGGCTTCGTGCCGAATGTGATATCAGCATAAAGTGCATCATCGTCCCGGATAGTGTCAATGAGCTTTCCGAAAAGTCCAAGATGATCGTCTATCGTTTCGGAAAATGGCGTAAGTATGGTTTCAAGCTCATATTCAAATCCAACTTCATTTTTTAGTGCTTCAAGTTCCGCCGTGAAGGTCTTTTCGTTTGTATCGCAGTTCACATGCTCCTGTTTAACGGTCGTGATGCGTATCTTTTCACCCTTGGAAACTGTATTTTTTATAAGCACAAGAATAGGAAAGCTTACATCTTCCGTACATTCAAGAACGGGATTTCCGCAGGGATTTTCATATTTGGTCTTTTTAAGCTTTTTCTCCGGCTGCTGCGGGATAGTGCAAAAGTAATTCTTCATAAAAAATCATCCTTTCAAAACTGCCGAAGCAAGCAGGAATACATCTACCGCACCAACCGCATACAGGAGATAACGGGTGCTTCGGAGCTTCTTTCCTCGCTGTTCAAGGACTTTTTCAACGAGGAAAACAAGCAGTTCCGCATCAAAGGCAACTGGCACGAAAAAGCCGTGGGCGACTTTATTGACAACTTCAACAACAGCGGACTTGACGCCGAAGTCGTCTATGAGGGCGGCGGAAATCTCTGCGTTATCTTTAAGGATAAAGAAACTTATATCCGCGTGAACAAGGCACTTTCAAGACAGGTTCTTGAAAAGACATATGCCATCAGCATCATAGCCTCGGCTGCCGAAGTCAGCGGCAATTTCGTCAGCGACAGAAAAAAGCTTTATGCCGAAAACGCAATGCAGAAGAACCTCGGCTCTTATCATATCCCATGCAATGTTCTGCCGTTCACACAGGTAGACAGACTTACATATCAGCCTATCGTCAAAAAATCAGGCGGCAAGGAATACACTTCCGAAAGCAAAAGAAAACAGCGCAAGTACGATGAAATTTCCAAAAACGTCAAAGCCGACAAAAAGCAGATACACGAAAACGAGCTTGATTTAATGACGGAAAAAGGCACTGAAAGCCTGCTTGCGATCATCTACATCGATGGTAACAATATGGGCAGCAAAGTCAAGGAAACTACCAAGGATCTGACCGACTATACTTCGGGCGTAAACGCTCTAAGAAAATTTTCCGAAGAAACGAACCGCGACTTTGTTGAAAAGCCAATAAAAGCTATAGAAGAAAAGCTGACCGAGCTTTATAATTCGGAAAATGAGCATAAGAACCGCTTTTTTTACCGCAAAGTCATAAGCGGCGGCGATGAAATAACCATTATCTGCAATGCTCACGCAGTCCCTGCGATACTCAACACCTATTTTGAAACGCTGACCGCCGAAAGCAGCAATTCCGCCTGCGCAGGCGTTGCGATCTTCCACAGCCACGCTCCCTTTGCCGATGTTTATGAGATCGCCGAGCAAAGCTGCGAAATGGGCAAAAAGCGTTCCCACATAAAAGAAAACAGGGATAAAAACTACATTGATTTCCACTACTGCCACGCAGGTATAACCAACTCTCTCGATGAGATACGCGACCGTCAGGAAGCAAAATTCACCGCCCGTCCGTATGAGTACAGCACCGATTGGAAGCAGTTCTGCGATTACGGAAATATTCTCAAAAGCATCAACCGTTCCGATGTAAAGGCTCTCGGCGAAGCAATAGTCAAGGGCGATTCCTATTACAAAGCCGAATTAAGAAGAATAAAGTCACGTCAAAAAAATGACAGCCTATTCAATAAAGAAATAAACGAAAACGATGATCGGATCAAAAAATTCATTTATGATATCGCAATAGTATATGATCTGTGGTTCGATGATACGGAGGTGAACATCAATGAGCAGAATTAAGATCATACTCAAGTCCGATCTCTGCGCGGCAAGCGGCGACGGATTTTCGTCTGTAATTGATACTGATGTCAGCTACGATAAATACGGTTTTCCCGTTATCGGCGCAAGAAGACTGAAAGGCTGCCTGCGTGATGCCGCAGAGCTTATCGGCGCCGATAATATCAATGAAATATTTGGCACTTCGGGAAGTGAAAAGTCGGGCAGCCTGAAAATTTCCGATGCACATATAAAAGGCTATGAGGAGTTAAAGCAGGAAGCTGTTTCCTCGGGACTTAACGCCGAAGAGGTCATCTCCCTTTTCACATATACAAGAGCCTCAACAGCTATCGAAAACGATACCGCCAAAGATAACAGCCTGCGTTTCACAAGAGTTGTAAAGCACTTTTCCCCTCTGACCGATACCGATAACATGACCGAGACCGAATTTGAAGCGGAAGCCGATATCGATGAACAGTACGCCGCAGAATTTTCCGATATCTGCAAAGCGCTCAGAAACATCGGCTATAAGCGCAACAGAGGATATGGCGCAGTAAAATGCAGCTTTGAATCTGAAAAGAAAAAATCTCTCCCTTCGGACGTCAAAAATATCAAGGGTGATACCGCAAGCATTACCTACCTTATCAGGTTGAAGGATAATGTGATGCTCCCGTCATCAGCATCGGACGAAACCGCCGACTACATCTCGGGAACATCGGTAATGGGTTCCTTCGCAAACGAATATCTGAGATCAAACTCCGCAGATGAGAACTTTGAAAATATCTTTCTCAAAAACAATGTTGCTTTTTCAAATCTCTATATCTCCGATGAAAAAATGACGGAATACTTCCCCGCTCCCGTTATCCTCGGCAAGATCAAGGGCGAGGACGGCGCTTTCAATATCGTCACATACAAAAAGGACGAAAGCACTATTATAAAGCCGGTAAAGAGCGGCTATTCCTGCTTTGATTCGGTGATAAAAAAGCCACTCACGGAAACGGTATATCACCACACAAGGGGCAGTGAAGCAAATCTCTACACCCAGACAAGCCTTTGCAGCGGTCAGTATTTCCGCGGAACGATAACGGGAAAATCAGAATATGTAAAGATAATTTACGATATCCTTACCCACTCCACACTTCGCTTCGGCAGAAGCAAAACTGCGCAGTATTCAGCCTGCGAGCTTGTCAAAGCCGATATCTCGCCCGTTTCGGACAGCGTTAAAACAATAAGATCGGGCGAGCAGTTCATCGTCCTGCTTCTCTCCGATGTGCTTATCCCCGATGAAGCAGGCGGATACGATATCTCCGTTCAGGGACTTCAGAAAGCTGTCGGACACGGCATCGAAAAGCTCGAATGTGACAAGGGGGAAACAGTCAAGCGCTCCGCTCTCCGCTACAGAATAATTGCAGGCTACAACAGCAAATGGAACATTCAGAAGCCGCAGATAAGAACTATCGCCGCAGGCTCGACTCTTGTTTTCCGTGCAGAATCGGATATGAAGTTTCCGTCCATATTCACTGTCGGCGCAAAGATAAATGAAGGCTTCGGCAAGGTAATGATCTGCCGCCCCGAAGATTTCGCCGAAAGATCGGTCAAGACCGAAAAAAACGTAAAGACCGCAGACAAAAACGGTGCTCTCTGCAAACTCATTGCCAAGAACAAAACTATCGAAGAAATGCGTTCAAAAGCAATAAGCTTTGCTGCATCATTCGGCAGGAAAATGAACTCTTCACAGATCGGACGTTATACTATGATGGTAAAGCAGGCAAACGACCTTGGTGAACTCCAGCACAGTATGATAGAAAACATCAAAAGCAAAAGTTCTCATGATTACATCGATAATATCATAAAAAAGAGCGAAGCCGAACACTACCGCGATAACTGGAGAGACTACCTCCTGCTTATCCTTACACTTATAAAGTATCAGAACAGAGGGGAGAAGAACAATGACCAGAATTAAATATTTCAGCATAATTTTTGAGCTTGCTTCTCCGCTTGCAATAGGTTCGGGCGAAAATGCCAACACCGACAGCGATATTATCCTCGACAGCAGCGGAAAGCCAACTATCCCTGCAACGGCAATAGCAGGCGTTTTCCGTAACTACCTTAACGTGGGTGAATACAGTGAGCTTTTCGGATATATCCCCAAAGCCGGCACAAATGCCCCCAAGGATAAAGCTCATGAAAGCAATATCAGATTTTACGATGCCCGGCTCATTTCCGACAGCTTCTTTACAACCGTAAGGGATTCGGTAAAGCTGGAAAATAAGGTCGGCGTCAATGGCGCAAAGTTTGACATTGAAGCAGTTGAAACAGGCATTGGCTTTGAGGCTGTTATCGAGCTTAAAGATGATGGCAGCAATGCGGAAGCTGATATTCTCCGTACCTTGGGAGCAATAAATGCAGGCTTTTTGCGCATCGGTTCAAAAACCTCACGGGGATATGGCAGACTTAAAGTCGTTTCACTCAAAAAAGCCGAATTCACTCTCCCCGACGACAGAGCAAAATGGCTTGACTTCGACCTTTTCAATGCAGAGGATAAATGCTATAAGGAAACAGCTCTTTCCGACAGTGCCGACCATTTTATCAGCATAAAAATGAAGCTGAAACAGAACGGCGCTATTTCGATAAGAAGCTACACTGTAAAAAATAAGGACGATATCAGATCCGCCGATTATATCCAGCTCTCTCTCAAAGACGGAACGTCCGTTATCCCGGGAACATCATGGGCAGGCGCTTTCCGTGACCGTTTCAGTCAGCTTTCCAATGAAACACTCACAAAAGAACTTTTCGGATATGCAGACACTGAAAACTTATCACAGAAAAAGTCGCTCATTTATTTCAGCGAAAGTGAAATAAGCGGCGGCGAAATGAAATTTATTACACGAAACTCTATCGACCGTTTCACCGCAGGAACAAAGGACAGCGCACTTTACAAAGAAAAAACCTGCTATAACGGAAACTGTGATCTTGAAATTTTCATCAACAAAAACGGACTTAAAGATGCGAAAAAAAATATTGCTCTGATATGCGCCGTAATATGCGACCTCGACAAAGGATATCTTGCCGTCGGCGGTCTTACATCGGCCGGCAGAGGTATGTTCACGGTAGAAAACATCACTGTCAACGGCACTGACGTTACCGATGCACTCAAAGCAGACAACGTTTCGGCTATGGCAAAGGAGGCTTTGTAATGACGGATAAAAACTATATCGCCGACTTCGGTTCAGCGGAAGATGTGAATGCTGTCATTGAGCATAACATAAGCGGCGGAAATATGATACTGATGTTCACGGATAAATTCAAATGCTGTCCTCAGCAGAAAATCGAAGATACAGCGCATCTCCTCGAGGCTCGTGTTTTTACGGAAAACGCTGAAATAAAGCTTATGCGACCGACTATCGCAGACAAATTCACCTGGCGGCTCATCGATGATACCAAGCTTTCCCCGGATGATTATATAGCTGAGGAACAGTATCTCAATATCAATGAAAAAATTCATGAAAAAGAAAGCAGCGGTTTTGAATATACTGCGATCGGCGGAGGAAAATACACTCTTCCGCTTGAAAATGCGGAAAAGCTGCGTATCCATAACTATATTTCATACGATGAGCAAGGAATCGCTCAGATCACGGATTTCCGCGCTGTAAAATATCTTGGAAAGGGTGAGGATAAGTGAGCAACTATATTGCAGACTTCAAAAACGGTGCAGTAAACCCCTATACTTTCGTTTCTCTCGGCAGCGGAGTTGAAAGAAGCGGCCACGTTAAATTAGGCAACCTTTCGGGCGTTATCCATTGTTCGATGAAAAATGCAGCACCGCTTGCACTTCCCGACCTTCCCAATGCTGTGGAAGAAATAATAATCGGTGAAAAAGGCGAAACAGAAACACACAAAAAAGCACCTTTCTTCAAAGTCAACGGAAAACCTGTCATAACGGGAAGCGAGATACGCGGCGTTATCCGCTCGGCATACGAAACATTAAGCAACAGCTGTCTTTCGGTGAATAACAACAACATTCTCTCCGCAAGAAGCGCCGATGTAAGATCACCCGGGCTTATCCGCTTTGAAAATGAGGATAAAAAATGGCATCTTTATAAAGCCAATGCAGAAAGACTGAAATACGACGGCTCGGAAGATTTTGACGAAAAAGCAGACACATTTAAAAGGACTTGGAAAAACTATGAATATAAAAAAGGTAAACCTATTTCAAAAAATAAGATCCCCGTTTCCTATAAATTCAGTACAAGCTTTGAAGAAATTAAAGCAGATGATCTCGACCTTGCCGTTGACGACTACAACACGGTAAGTGATATCTACTTGGAAAACGCCGAAAAGGAAAACCCAAATACAGATTTACGCAATTATATCATTAAGCCTTTAAAAGACGGAAAATGCTGCCCCGTTTATTACCGCGAGTTCAGCGACGACGGAAAGAATTATGTGTGGCTCTCTCCTGCCCAGATATCACGCTCGGTGTTCAGAAACAAGGTCGATGACCTGCTCGGTACATACCACCATTGTGAAGATACAGACAACGTTTGCGAAGCCTGCGGTCTGTTCGGAATGATAGGAAAGAAAGGCAGCACCTCTGCAATAGCATCAAGGCTGAGATTTACCGATGCGAAGCTTGAAAACGAAGCCAAGCTTACATATAAAACTCTGAAAGAACTTTCCTCACCGCGCCTTTCTTCGATCGAATTCTACTCGACCGCCCCGGATATGAAATTTCAGTGGAACTATGATACAAAAGGCGTAAAACTCAACGGCAGAAAATACTATTTTCACCATAACTGCGACTGCACAACGACCGAGAAAACGGGACGGAATCTCACCACAGAACTTCTTGAAAAGGGCGCAGAATTCAGCTTCGATATCTTCTTCGATAAGCTCACGGAAAACGAACTGAACAGACTTGTCTGGACTCTTGCCATCGGAGAAAATACCACCGACAGCCACAGAATGCATAAGCTCGGTCACGGCAAACCGCTCGGACTCGGCAGTGTGAAGATAACAGTTGATTCTGTTACAAAAAGAAGCTTTGACTTCGATAAAATGACATTCACAGATGAAAAAATGAACGTCAGTGCTTTCTTTGAGAATGTTCCGTTCGATACTTCGGCTGAATACTTCAAGGAGTATATGGCTGTCACCGACTTTGACTATCTCGAGGGCAGACCCGTTGCTTACCCTTACGGCGATGACGGAAGTAATAAAAAAACCGCAAAAGGTGCGATCGCATGGTTTAAAGGCAATCGCAACGATAGTGCTGTTGTCAATAAAGAAAATATCTGTAAGATCAGGTATCATTTACCCAAAATTACTGACAAAGATCAGCTTGTCCTACCTGCACTGATAAAGAACAACAGCTCAAATCGCAATAATAATTCCAACCACAAAACAGAACACAGCAATAAAAACAATTCTCATTATCAAAAGAACTATGAACCAAAACAAATAATGCCTTTAACCACCGACATAGTATGTCCAAATTGCAGGCACAAAATGAAGCGCACTAAAAATAGATATGCTATAAAAACTAAGGAAATATGTGAATCCTGCGGTCGTCCATTCACCGCAACCTATTGATACGGGAGAAAAAATGCTTTATCAAACCGATATCTATACCGCACCTGTCGATATATCCGATGTAATGTCGGGTATATCGGTAAAGATACACGGTGCGGCAATGAACGCCATCCCAAAAGACTACGCCGCCCAAATGCACGAAAAAGGATACCACCCTTTCTCCGTTTTCACCATCGATACGGGCAACGGTCTGCTGATAAGAGTTTCCGCCCTCTGCGACGAAGCAAAGGTAATTCCTGAAGCTCTCTGTAAACTCGACAGCATAAAAATATTCGGCGCAAATGAGCCGATAAGGCTCGTCAACTTTGAAAACGCTGACCCTATAAACGCAGACGATGCCGAAAAATATATAAACGAAAGAAGCTGCACACTCGAATTCGTCACCCCTGCAATGGTAAAAACCAAAGGCAGACCGTCAGCCGCCCCCGATATCTGCGGCTATTTCCGTTCGGTCGTCAATAAGTACAATGCCTTTGAAAACGCTGACCTCACCTTTGACGAGTTCAAAGAAGCTTTCGATAACGCCGATATCGCAGAATATCACCTTGAAAGCACAAAGTATAACGTAAGCGGAAATATTTTCCCCGGTATGATCGGCTCGTGCAAACTGTATTTTCCCAAGGATAAACGCCGGAATACCATTCTCCGAAGAATAATAGCCTACGCTTCATACAGCGGTGTCGGCGGAAAAACAGGTCAGGGTATGGGCGGCCTTGTCATACGATAGCTATTTGCATATCGTTTATCAATAATTAAACAACAGCCGTATATCAAGAACCACGATATACGGCTGTTGTTTTATACTAAACACCATTTAAAATTTGGAAAAAATCAAGCCGACAATCTCGAAT
>UQKC01000029.1 GCA_900541495.1 uncultured Ruminococcus sp.
GACATAAACATTTTGAAAAATGGCAAAAACGTATTAATCAGCGTTTCCTTAGTATCGGCAGGCATCTCTTGGACGGGATGTCTGCTTTTTACACAAGATATAACCTGATTTTATATACCATACAACATATTTTTATAGAAACACTGTACAAATGCTTCCTGCCGTGGTATAATAAAAACATTATTGTATTGAAACGGAGAGAATTCAAATGAAACATCATAAAAATCGAAGCACCTTTTCGGGAAAGCTTGGGTTCGTGCTTTCGGCGGCAGGCGCTTCGGTCGGTCTGGGAAATATATGGCGTTTCCCCTATCTTGCGGCGAAATACGGCGGAGGAATATTCCTGCTCGTGTATATAATCCTTGCGCTGACGTTCGGCTATACGATGATAACTGCCGAAACGGCACTCGGACGAATGACGCAGAAAAGTCCTGTCGGTGCTTATCACTCATTCGGAAAGTCGAAGTGGCTTTCGTTCGGCGGCTGGATAAATGCGGTCATTCCGATACTCATCGTGCCATACTATTCCGTTATCGGCGGCTGGGTAATAAAATATCTCGCCGAATACATTATGGGACATAGCGGACAGCTTGCGGAAGACGGCTATTTCGGCAGCTTTATTTCGAGCGGAGCTTCGACCGAGGTTTGCTTCGTGCTGTTCACATTTTTCACGGTCGCTGTAATTTTCGGCGGCGTCCGCAACGGCGTTGAGCGTGTTTCAAAGTTTATGATGCCGATACTTGTCGTGCTGTCGCTGTTCATCGCGATTTACTCAATAAGCCTGCCCGGTGCTGTGGAAGGCGTGAAGTATTTCCTTATCCCGAATTTCAAAAATTTTTCGTGGATGACGGTCGTTTCCGCAATGGGTCAGATGTTTTATTCGCTGTCGATAGCAATGGGCATACTGATAACTTTCGGTTCGTATATGAAAAAGGACGTTTCCATCGAAGCTTCGACCGAGAATGTCGAGGTTTTTGATACGGGCATAGCAATAATGGCAGGACTTATGATAATCCCGGCAGTTTTCGCATTTTCAGGCGGAGATGCAAACTCGCTTCAGGCAGGCCCATCACTTATGTTCATCACGATACCAAAGGTCTTTGCAAGCATCAAAATGGGTTCGTTCGTCGGAATACTCTTTTTCTTCCTCGTTCTGTGCGCCGCGGTTACAAGCTCTATCGCACTGACGGAAAGTGCGGTTTCGACCTTCCAGGATGAACTTGGCTGGGGAAGAAAAAAATCGACCGTTGTTATCACCCTGATAATGCTCGTCCTCGGAACGCTCTCATGTATGGGTTACGGTCCTCTCGCCTCGGTCGAGATACTCGGTATGCAGCTGCTCGACTTCTTCGACTTCCTTACAAATTCGGTGATGATGCCGATAGCCGCAATAGCGACCTGCCTGCTTGTTTCGCGCAAAATGGGCGTTGAGAAGATAGAAGAAGAAATGACTCTCGAAAACGGCAAATTCAAGCGAAAGCATATCTTCAACTTTATGATAAAGTACATCTGCCCTATCTTTGCGGCAATAATCCTTGTAAGCTCGGTAGCGAACGCTTTCGGTTGGATATCGATGTAAAATATAACGCCAAACATAGTATAGCAAAAGTGAGGATTTGTCAACTCTCCGCGCGGCTGCAAAACAACTCATACTAATTGATCGTTCTATCTATAGACAAATCCGACAGATAGAATAAATCCAATTAGGTCACTGCGTGGACAAGGTCACTGCGTGGACAAGGTCACTGCGTGGACAAGGTCACTGCGTGGACCTTGATAACTCCCTTGTAAGGCTTGCCGCCTTACAAGGGAGTTAGACGCCGAGTGGATTTATTATAGCCGAGGATTTGTCTATAGGTTGATCAGAGATTAGATTATTATTCCTCGATATAAACCTTAGCCATTACCTGCGGTGTTGTTGGCTTATCACGGAAGTCTGTTTCAACTCCTGCGATCTCATCGATAACGTCAAGTCCCTCGATAACCTTTCCGAATGCTGCATATTCACCGTCAAGGTGCGGTGCGTCCTTATGCATAATGAAGAACTGTGAGCTTGCGCTGTCTTTCATCATTGAACGAGCCATTGAGATAACACCTCTTGTGTGCTTGAGGTCGTTCTTCACGCCGTTTGATGCAAACTCACCCTTGATCTTATTCTTCGAGCCGCCCATACCTGTGCCCTCGGGGTCGCCGCCCTGGATCATAAAGCCGGGGATTACTCTATGGAATGTAAGTCCGTCATAAAAGCCTTCCTTTACGAGCTTTTCAAAGTTTGCAACTGTGATAGGTGCTTTGTCGGGATAAAGCTCTATCTTCATCTTTTTGCCGTTTTCCATTTCGATTACTACCATTTTATTTTCCTCCAAAATTATTTTTTATTTACATACTCAACGAATCTGTTGAAGCCTGCAATGCCCTTTTCATCACGCTTATAAACGCCTGCGTGTTCGAGGACTTTCGCAAATACCTTACCTATCTCCTGCTTGATGACATCATCGACATTTTCGGGAGTGATATCATACTTCGGAACGAACTCCTCTGCCCAATCTGCGTGTTTTTCAAGAACAGGGTCTTCGCGTACTGCGCTTACGCCCTTATTGATAAGCGTATCTGCGAGCTTTTCCATTTCGCCTTTAAGACGTGCGGGAAGAACGGCAAGTCCCATTACTTCAATAAGACCGATATTCTCCTTTTTGATATGGTGAAGCTCTGCGTGTGGGTGGTAAACGCCGAGCGGACACTCGTCCGTTGTGATATTGTTGCGGAGAACGAGGTCAAGCTCAAAGTCGTTGCCCCTCTTTCTTGCGATAGGCGTGATAGTGTTGTGCGGAACTCCGTCCGTTTGGGCAAAGATGAACGAAGCTTCGTCAGTATAGCCTCTCCAAGCGGTGAGAATTTTATCGCCCAGCTCTACAAGGCGCTCATAGTCGCGGCAGGAGATTCGGATAACGGACATCGGCCACTTTACTCTGCCAGCCTTAACGTCCTCAAAGCCTTTGAAGTGAAGTTCTTCCTCGATAGGCGCTTTCTCCATTGCGAAAGTATAATGTCCGCCCTGGAAATGCTCGTGAGTAAGTATTGAACCGCCGACTATCGGGAGATCGGCGTTCGAGCCTACAAAATAGTGCGGGAACTGCTCAACGAAGTCAAAAAGCTTCGCAAAAGCATCGCGGTCTATCTTCATCGGCGTGTGCATACAATTAAGAACTATGCAGTGCTCGTTATAGTAAACATAAGGCGAATACTGGAGCGCCCAACGGTCGCCGTTTATCTTTATCGGGATAATGCGGTGGTTTTCACGGGCAGGGTGATTTACTCTGCCTGCGTAGCCGACATTTTCCTCGCAAAGTTGGCACTTAGGATAGGAGCTTTGCTTTGCATTGAGTGCGGCGGCAATAGCTTTCGGGTCTTTTTCAGGCTTGGAAAGGTTGATAGTAACATCAAGTGTGCCGTACTCGGTTTCGGTAGTCCACTTTACGTCCTTTTTGATGCGGTAGCGGCGGATATAGTCGGTATCGCAGCTGAATTTATAGTAAAAATCGGTCGCAGCCTGAGGTGATTTTTCACGGTAAGTTCTGCGGAACTTTTCAATGACTTCGGACGGGCGTGGTGTAAGGCAGCCCATTATTTCGGTATCGAAAAGGTCACGGTAAACGATACTATCCTCGATGATGCCCTTTTCTACGGCGTAATCAAGGATATCCGCAAGTACGGGTTCAAGCTCAACATCGCAGTAATTCTCATCGGGTGGGTCATACTCGTCCAGACCGAGCTTGTGAATAAGCATATTCGCTGTGTAAATCCTGTCCTCGGCTGTGATAAGGTTATTTTCAAGTCCGTAGCATATCAGCTTGCGGACGGCTGTATGGATATTATCTGACATAGCGCAGTCCTCCATTGACGGAAATAGTTATTTATATTTTACCATAATCCGTGTTCAAATGCAACAATTTTTATAAATTTTTTACTATTTGATAGCAGATTCAAGCATCAGCCTGCCGCTTTCGGAAAGAATACCATTATTATAGGCAGTTTCGATATCCCAAAAAACTTTTTCCCATGAAGGAATTTCATAACCATATAAAATTACTTTATCATCATAGGGTGACATTCTGACAGCGTAAAAGCCGCCATATATCCCGTAAAATGCGGTTATCTTGACCTCATCTGCGGTATAAGTCCTGCTGTCATCGGAGATCAATTCCGCATAATCCTCTTTCATCTCTTTTGTCGTGTATTCGTTTATATCATCAACCGAATAGGATGGCATTTCCGTTTTCACGACTGTCATTTCCGATGTTACTTTGTCATAGTCAAAGTCAACAAAAACTTCATTTGCATAACCGGGCTCATCATCAAAATAGGTATGATCGTTTCTTATATATGAATTCTTCTCCAAAACAAAATGACCGTCCGAATATGTATAAATACTTCCGCTGTCCATAACTCCCATTTCAGCGCAGTAGTATTTTCCGCCGATAAGTGAAACGTTCCACCAATCACTGTATTTCTCATCATAAAGCATCTCGATGGTTTTATCCGTATCCATTCTGATTATTTCTTCCTTATCGCAAGGAACGCCGTCAACGGGGATATACATGACCTTTTCTGGGTCAAATATCATTGTTCCACCCATAGACTGCCAGCCAAACACGGATATAAAGCAATCCTGCTTATACACATCACCTCTAAAGTCATAAAGACAAATCGGTCTACCGTTTTTTACACCATAGATGCGTCTGCAATCGTCTGCTCCGCAAGTACCGTAACCGCCTATAACAAGCTGCTTGCTTGTTCCGTAATCGATCAGCTTTGTTACATAAAGGTTGCCATTATTTCCTAATTTTTCAAAATATCCCTCATTGTCTGTATAAACAATAAAACTGTACAGCATAAACATATTGTCTGTCGGCTCACCGAAATTACAGTACGGCATATCAATAAGCAGAAAGGTTTCTTCCCTGCCGTCACCATCATAATCCTCTGTGTAGCTTTCATGTAATTTCGGCACAAGAACGCCGTTTTCATCGAAATACTCGGGATATTTTTCTTTGTAGAAGTCACTGTACTTCTGCGACTGCGCATATTCTTCCGTAGTTTTAAGAAACTCTATCGCCTTTTCGCTCGTTTTGTCCTCCTGCTTTGAACCTTTGTAATATTCAATAAAAGCAAAGTCGGTAAAGGTCATATTCTCGGCTTTGACCGATATTTTTTCGGGTGTATCGGCTGTTACTTCCGCTTCTGCTGTTTCAGATATTGTCTGAACTGTGGTTTCGCTTATTTGCGATGCAGTTTCCGATGTTATTTCGGTCGTTTCGGCAGAAGAAACTATCTCCGTCACGCTTTCCGTGTCCGAAACACTGCTTTCGCTGTCATTTGCGGCTGAGCAAGCTGTCATTGCCGCACACATAAGAGCCAATGCCGATAAAACTGTTTTTTTGTACATATCTGTCTTTCCTTTCATAACAAATTGTCTGCTTTTTACCCAAATTATGTCCGTATTTATCCCTTTGATTTTGCAATGCCGTCAATTGACAACAGAACTTCCCGGCAGTATAATTTAATCGTGGAATTGCAACCTTTTTTCGACACAAAGCAAAGTTATCTGCGATGAACTATTTATATAGTATTTCACATCGAACCGAGGAAATAGCCAAGATACTTTTTGACATCTTCCTTTGTGCATTTTTCGAGGTTTGAAAAAGCATATTCCATAACCAGTATGAGCGTATTGCTGTGGTGCGCCGCAAGTATCTCTTTCGGGACGGGGATATCGGGGCGCGCGCCGCTTTCGAGCATTTCGCGTATCTTATTGCCCATAAAGAATTTAAGGCTTGTGAACATATATCCTGTTTCATTATTGAAGCTGACTATCTTTTGAACGAGCGGAAGATTCGCCGAGCCGAGGTCATACACTCTGTCGGCGAAAAGATAGAGCGCATCTACTTTTCTGCCGCTGTCGCTCAATGATTTGAACTCGTCAAAGCCTATCATCTGCGCGAGTTTTATCCAGCAGCAGGTCAGCAGGTCGTATTTATCATCGAAATAGTTGTAGAATGTTGCCCTCGGGTAGCCGCTTTGCAGGCATATTTCGTTTACCGAAACGCTCTCAAACGATTTTTCGGAAAGGAGCGAGAACATACTTCCCGTAAAAGCATTGATAGTGCGGACTGCTCCCCTTGAAAGCTTCTGTGAAAGATCATATTTCATATAGTTCAGTCCCTCTCTGTATAAATTTTGACATATATCATAAATTGTCTATAATATGACAATTTATGATATATGTATCTTGATGATTCTGTAATTTTATTATATCATATAGTCAATGATTTTGCAACTGTCTAAATGCAGAAAGTTGTAAATATTTTTATAAATGACAAAATTTTTTGAATAAGGAAGGAAAATGTATGGCAGAAAACACTAAATCTGATAGCTTTATGACAAAGCTTGCGACATTTATCGTTGACAAGCGCAATCTGTTTTTCCTCATTTTTGCGATACTTATCATCTTTTCGGCGTTTGCGCGAAACTGGGTAAATGTTGAAAACGACCTTACGGCTTACCTGCCCGACGGAACGGAAACCAAAGCCGGTCTTGACCTTATGGCGGACGAATTCACAACGTTCGGTTCGGCAAAGATAGTCGCCGCAAACGTCACTATGGAAGATGCGGAAAAGATCGAGGAGATCATCAAAAAGGACGATGATATTTCGACCTACACATTCGATGATTCAAACGAACATTTCGTAAACTCTACCGCGCTTTTTGATGTAACGTTCGTCTACCCTGAAGATGACGACCGCGCGCTTGAAGCACTCGACGAACTGAAAGAAAATCTTTCGGACTATGACCTTTACGTTCAGACTTCAATGGGCGATCAAAGCTCCGAGCTTATCGCGAGTGAAATGAACGTTGTTATCGTACTTGTCTGCATTGTCGTTCTCGTTGTGCTTTTTGCGACCTCGCAGACATATGCGGAAGTGCCTGTACTTATCATAACGTTCCTCGCTTCAGCGATAATCAATATGGGTACGAACTTCCTGCTCGGAACGATCTCGTTCGTTTCAAACTCGGTAACTATCGTTCTCCAGCTTGCGCTTTCTATCGACTACGCTATCATTCTCTGCAACCGATTCAAGGAGGAGCATGAAACGCTTCCTATACGCGAAGCCGTTATCTCCGCGCTCTCAAAATCTATACCCGAAATTTTCTCCAGCTCGCTGACGACCGTCGGCGGTCTTGCCGCACTTCTCTTTATGCAGTTCAAGATCGGTCCTGATATGGGTATAAACCTTATCAAGGCCATCCTTTTGAGCCTGCTTTCCGTATTCACACTTATGCCGGGCATACTTGTACTTTTCGGAAACCTTATCGACAAGACGCACCACAAGAGCTTTATCCCGAAGATAGACTTTGTCGGAAAGTTTGCTTATGCAACAAGAGGCATCGTGCCGTTCATCTTCGTTGGCGTAATTGCTGTTGCTGGTTATCTTTCCACAAAAACACCGTATGTTTACAGCTATGACACTATCGAAACACCTATCACAAACATTTCGCAGGAAACCGATAACCTTATAAAAGAAAACTTCGGCACGAAGAATATGATGGCTCTTATCGTTCCAACGGGTGATTACGAAACCGAAAAAGCTCTCCTCAACGAGATAACCTCCAAGGATTATGTAAACAGTGCGGTCGGACTTTCCAACACCGAAGCGCTCGATGGATATATGCTCACCGACAAGCTCACACCGCGTCAGTTCTCCGAGCTTTCCGATGTTGACTTCGAGGTTGCAGAGCTTGCCTACGCTGCTTACGCCGCAGATGATGAAAACTACGGCAAGATAGTCGGCGGCATTTCTTCCTACAGCGTTCCGCTTATGGATATGTTCATCTTCGTACATAAAGAAATTGACGAGGGTTACGTTACACTCGACGATGACCTCACCGACACGCTCAATGATGCTTATGTTCAGATAAACAACGCAAAGCTTCAGCTTCAGGGCGAAAATTTCTCCCGTATGCTCATTTACTTCGACCTTCCTCTGAGCGGTGATTCGACATTCAGCGCTATTGACGAAGTCCGTGCTATCGCGAAGAAATATTACCCGGACGGTGACGTTTACCTCGTCGGCGACTCGACCGCAAACTACGACTTCTGCACATCGTTCCAGACGGATAACATTGTCGTAAGCGTTCTTTCTATCCTTGTCGTTCTCGTTGTTCTTCTCTTTACATTCACATCGGTCGGTATGCCGCTTCTCCTTATACTCGTTATTCAGGGCGTTATCTGGATCAACTTCATTTTCCCGACTGTTGAACATAAGGATATCTTCTTTATGGCGTACCTTATCGTAAGCTCCATTCAGATGGGTGCTAACATCGACTACGCTATCGTTATTTCGGGAAGATATATGGAACTCAAAAACAAGATGTCCCACCGCGATGCTATCATTCAGACGATGAACCTCAGCTTCCCGACTATCATCACCTCAGGCAGTATTCTTGCTATCGCAGGCGGACTTATCGGTCAGCTTTCTTCCGAAGCTACGATCGTTGGTATCGGTCAGGCACTCGGCAGAGGTACTGTTATCTCCCTTATTATCGTAATGTTCGTTCTTCCGCAGATACTTCTTCTCGGCGGCGGCATTATCGAAAAGACCTCGTTCTCCGTCAAGACCAAGCTCAGACGCTACTCTTCGAGCGGAAAGATCATTGTTGACGGTCTTGTACGCGGCAATATCAGCGGTACGGTAAACGGTATCTTCAAGGGTACTATCGACGGTGACGCCGACCTCAGCGTGATATCCGGCAGCGCAAGAAACGAAGCCGATGAACAGGCTGCGCTTGCACTTGAAGAAAAACTTGCGGAAGACAATATCGGAAAGGAGAGCTGCTAAAATGAAAAAGACAGGAAAAATAGGCCGTTTTCTCTCGGTCATCATCTCTGCTGCATTGGCTGTTTCATCTATTGCTGCCCTTCCTTTGAGCGCGGCGGAAAGCAGCAAGACATACAAGATCAGCACAGCAGATGAACTTATCGAATTTTCCAAGCTTTGCCGCCTTGACAGCTGGTCAAAGGGCAAGGAATTCGTCCTCACCACGGATATAATCCTCACGGGCAAGGATTTCACCTCTATCCCGATATTCAGCGGCACATTCGACGGTCAGGGACACAGCATAAAGGGCGTTTCCGTCACAGGCGTAACGGGACGCGGACTTTTCAGCATAATCAGCGAAAATGCTACTGTAAAAAACCTTAACGTTGTCGGCATCGTCCGTCCGTCCGGCAGTGAAAGCTCTATCGGCGGCATCGCAGGCACAAATAAGGGCGTTATCTACAACTGCAGATTCAGCGGAAAGGTCGCTGCGACCAATACTGTCGGCGGCATCGTCGGCGAAAACACTTCGACAGGCTCCGTTCTCAAATGCACAGCCGCAGGAACTGTTGACGGCGAAAAATTCACGGGCGGCGTTGTCGGAAACAACAGCGGCAATATCGTTCAGAGCATAAATGCAGCCTCGGTAAACACTACGAACGAGGAAAAGAAGCACAGCCTTGAGGATATCGACCTTTCAACGCTTACAGACGTTGAAAGCTACACTAAAAAGTCATCGTCATCGGACGAAACTTCATCTGCGACCGACACGGGCGGCATCGCAGGCTATTCAACGGGCACGATATTCAGCTGTGAAAACAGCGGAAGCATCGGCTATCCCCACGTTGGCTACAACATCGGCGGTATTGCAGGCAGAAGCTCAGGACTTATCATGAACTGCAACAACTACGGTCATCTCAACGGCAGAAAGGACATCGGCGGCATTGCAGGTCAGATGGAACCTTACCTTGTCGTAAACATCAACCCTGACAATATGACAGAGCTGAAAGACGAGCTTGAAAAGCTCACAAACCTCATCGACACAGCAATAAACGAAACAAACGATGATTCACTCGCCATAAATTCAACTGTTGAGAGCGCCTCCGGCTATTTGCAGAGCGCAACAGACAGCGCGGATAATATCCAACAGAAACTCACCGATTACGGCGATCACGTAACCTCGGAAATCGACCGCACAAGCGCAGTCATCTCCGATGCTATCGAACGCCTTGACAAAATAACGGGACTTATCCCTGATGCAACAAACAGCCTTTCCACAGGCTCTGACAGACTTTCCGAAGCCTTTGACGGACTTTCGGGAACGCAGAAATACACCGATGATTCCGTCGATAGGCTGAAAAAGCTCTCCGATACAATAAAGGAAGCCTCGGATAAAGCTAATGATGCTTCTAAAAAGATTGGCGACGGCCTCAAAGCAGTTGCCGATTCTCTCCATAACTCTGCATCGGACGGATCTACGGGCATATCTATGGGCTTCACACTTGTTGAAGACGGCTTGGAAGAGCTTTCCGATGCAACAAAGGGCATATCCGACGCTATAAAAGCGATCTCCGATATTCTCTCGGGCGGCGGTGATATTCCTCCGGATATCTCAAATGAATTATCCGACCTTGCCGACAGCATCGCAAAAGCATCAGATGCGCTCGGCGATATCTCGTGGGGCGTACAGGAGATCATTGACAGTGTTGACCTTGATTCAGACAAGATCTATGACGGCTTGGTCGGTGCTTCGGACGGCATCAAGGCTCTCAGTGAAGCTATCAGCGGAACGGACGAATCTACAGACAGCATCAAGACTATCCTCGACAACACCGCTGACACCGGAAAGGACGTGAACTCCTCGTTCGGACATTTCTCCGACGCTTTCACGGCATTCACGAACACTACTGATATCTTCACCGATATCTCAAATCAGACAAGTGAACTGTTCGATTTTCTCAACGGCGTTGAAACAGTTGAGATAGGCACTCCCGATGACAGCATAAAGGACGATACGGAGAACCTCTTCTCCTCGCTAACTTCGTTCATCGATGCCATGAACACGCTCAATGTTCAGGCTTCAAATGCAGGCGTTACACTTTCCGATAACCTTGTAAAGATCAACGATCAGACCTACGTTGTCAGCGATATCATCACAGATATGCTCGATATCGACGACGAGGAGGACTACATCAAGGATACTTCCGATGTCGATACTGACAAGATCAAAAACGGCAAGGTCTATAAATGCACCAACTACGGCACTATCAGCGGCGACCTCAATATAGGCGGCATCGCAGGTCAGATGGCTATCGAATATGACTTCGACCCCGAAGACGATATTTCGAGCAAGACCGATTCACCGCTCAATCAGAAGCTTGAAACAAAAGCTGCCGCTATTAAGAATACCAACTACGGCGAAGTTATCGCGAAGAAGAACTGCGCAGGCGGCATCGCAGGTCAAATGAGCCTCGGCGTTGTGAAAAACTGCTCGGCATTCGGCAAAGTCACCTCTGAAAGCGGCGACTATGTAGGCGGCATCTCGGGCAAATCCTCCGCAAAGATCATCAGCTGCTATGCAAAGGCTCTGCTCTCGGGCAGAAACTACATCGGCGGCATCGCAGGAAGCGCAGACACAGTTATGGACTGCTATTCCCTCGTTGATATCACCGACAGCCAGTCCTACTTCGGCGCTATAAGCGGAACAACAGACGGCGAATTTGAGGGCAACTACTTCGTTTCGGATGAACTCAGCGGACTTAACGGCGCAAGCTATAAGGGAGCAGCAGAACCTATCCCCTATCAGCAGCTCATCTCGATACCAAATATCCCCGAGGAGTTCCGCACATTCACATTGAAGTTCATCGCAGATGACAACGTTGTAGATAAGATCGAATTCTCCTACGGCGATACCATTGACGAAAGCGAACTTCCCGCAATTCCCGCAAAGGACAACTGCTACGCAAAGTGGAACTATGATTCACTCGAAGATCTCCATATAGATAAGGAGATCGAAGCTGAATATTTCACAGTTATCAAAAACGTGCGCTCGGATGATTGCCGTGACGGCGGCAAACCTATCTGGCTCGCAGAGGGCATCTTCACCGAAGATGATACACTCCCCGTCCGGCAGAACGAGTATGTGAACCAAACTCCGCCGATCATCTTCCTTATGGATAAGACCGAGCTTTGCGAAAGCTGGACGCTCACAGTTCCGAACGATAACAGCGAAACGCATAATCTCCGCTACCTTGTCAACGCAGAAAGCAAGCGTGACCCCGAGATATACGTCAAGAACAGCAGCGGCGAGTGGGAAAAAGCAGAAACACGTCATATCGGAAGTTACCTCTGCTTTGAAGCAAGCGGAGATTCACCCGAAATACTTGCGGTATATAAAACATTGAATATCTTCCTCATCGCAGTAACAGCTGCAGGAGTCGTTATCATAATCCTTGTGATAATCTTCTCGGCAAGAGCGGTAAGAAAGAAGAAAAAAGCAAAAGCTGCAAATAAATAATAAAAGCATCTGAACAGGCACGATAAAGTGACCTGTTCAGATGCTTTTTGTTTGGCACAAAGCCCATCATTTGTTCTTGTATTCGGTAGGCAAAACACCGTAAGCTGCCTTGAATGCCGCCGTAAACTTGCTCTGACTTTCGTAACCGACACGGCTTGAAACCTCCGCAATTGAGAGCTTCCCCTCCGAAAGCAGCTTCGCCGCTTCTTCCATTCGGTGTTCCTTTATATGCGAAGCTACCGAATTTCCGTAAACCGCACGGAACACGTTTTTCAGCGTCGTCTGATTGATAAGGAATTTGCGTGAAAGCGACTCGATCGTGTGGCGCTCGTTTATGTGCGCCGTCAGATATTCGTGTACCTTGTGTGCTATCTCGACCTGCTCCTCGGTGAAGCCTCCGCACTCTTCGTTGTGCGCGCAGCCGTCGTCGGACAGCTCATCGGGACACTTCATCTCGAGCATTTTTTCTATCATTATATGTAAAAGCCGACATTCTTCGCTATCTGCGGCCTTGTAGTAGACCTCTTTGTTGCTCCTGCGGCAGACAAGCAGTCCGCTCTGCTTCAGGCATTTCAGATGATGCGAAACGGCAGGACTTGACATTCCGACCATTGCCGAAATGTTCATCACGCACTCTTCACAGTGGCACAAAAGCCAGAATATCCTCACTCTCGTTATATCGGAAAGCTGCGAAAAAACGTCTGCAACTTCGCTGAAACCCTCAGTTTCTCCGATATGCGAACACAGCCTTTCGGCAGATTCGTTTTCATCGTGAAAATGCGGCAGTTCAAATTCCGACATAAAGCTTTTCTCCTTTTATTAAAGCGTCATTTTCTTTGTTCCGAATGGAAATTAATTTCGCCCGAGAAGTAATAAACACACCTTTTCGGTTGACTATGCTTTCCGAATATATTATACTACAAACAGAACGATTCGTCAATTACTTAATCGAGCGAACGTTAAGAGAATATTTTGAAAGGATATGATTTTATGAAAAAAACATACGAGATCGAAGTTGACTGCGCAAACTGTGCAAACCTTATGGAAGACGCTGCAAACAAAGTAGAGGGCGTTGCAAAGGCTGCAGTTAACTTTATGACACAGAAGATGACCGTTGATTTTGCTGAGAGCAGTGACCCCAAGACCGTTATGAAGGCTGTACTCAAAGCTTGCAAAAAGGTTGAACCCGACTGCGAGATAGAAATATAATCAAAAAGGGAGGTATTCCGCTTTGATCTGAATCGCGGAGCTTACTATGAAAAAGAAACAAAAGATAATGCTCGCCAGAATAATCGTATGCGCAGCATTGCTGGTCATATATCATTTTCTCCCCGTTCAGGGCGTTGTCAGATTCCTGCTGTACTTCGCGGCATACATACTTATCGGATATGATATCCTGCGCAAAGCCTTTCTCGGAATAAAAAACGGCAGACCGTTCGATGAAAACTTCCTTATGGCGATCGCGACAGTCGGTGCATTTGCACTTGCTATCTACACCAAGAGCGGCGACTATGCCGAGGCTCTCTCCGTAATGGTATTCTATCAGACGGGCGAACTTTTCCAGAGCATCGCCGTTGGAAAGAGCCGCAAAAACATTTCCGAGCTTATGGATATCCGTCCCGACTATGCGAATATCGAGCAGGACGGCAAACTTGAACAGATTTCCCCCGATGAAGTCGCTGTAGGAAGCATCATCGTTGTTCAGCCGGGTGAAAAGGTCCCGATAGACGGCGTTGTACACGAGGGCAGCTCCAGTCTTAACACAAGCGCGCTCACGGGCGAAAGCGTTCCGCGTGATGTTCACGAGGGCGACGAGGTAGTAAGCGGCTGCATCAACCTTTCGGGCGTTCTGAAAATACAGACAACCAAGGAATTCGGCGAATCCACCGTTTCAAAGATACTTGACCTTGTGGAAAATTCAAGCTCCAACAAGTCAAGATCGGAAGAATTCATCTCCCGTTTTGCAAAGATATACACTCCTGCGGTATGCTTCGGCGCACTTGCGCTCGCAGTAATTCCTCCGATAATCGGAGTTATCTCAGGCAGCGGCTCAAACTGGTCGGAATGGCTCTACAGAGCGCTCACATTCCTCGTTGTAAGCTGCCCGTGCGCACTCGTTATCAGTATTCCTTTGAGCTTCTTCGCAGGAATAGGCGGTTCGAGCCGCGAAGGTATTCTTATCAAGGGTTCAAACTACCTTGAAGCACTCTCTCAGACGAAATATATCGTCTTCGATAAAACGGGTACTCTCACAGAAGGCGTTTTTGAAGTAACCGATTATCACCATAACACTATCGACAAAGCAAAGCTTCTCGAATATGCGGCACTTGCTGAATGTTCGTCTTCGCACCCTATCAGTAAGAGTCTCCAGAAAGCTTACGGAAAAGAGATCGACCGAAACAGAGTTGCCGACATTGAAGAAATAAGCGGCTGCGGAATCACAGCTGTAGTTGACGGCGATAAAGTAGCTGTCGGCAACATCAAGCTTATGAAAAAGCTTGGCATTGAATATATTGATTGTCACAGCGTCGGAACGATACTCCACGTTGCGGTAAATGACAAATATGCAGGTCATATCGTTATTTCCGACCGCGAAAAGCCACACTCCGCAGAGGCTATCGCCGCTCTTAAAAAGCTCGGCATAAAGAAAACCATTATGCTCACAGGCGACCGCAAAAATGCTGCTGAAAAGGCTGCAAAATCGCTCGGCGTTGACGAATTCCACAGTGATCTTCTCCCTGCCGATAAGGTTTCAAAGGTCGAAGAGCTTCTCAAACAAAAGGGCGAAAAGGAAAAGCTTGCATTTGTCGGTGACGGCATCAACGATGCTCCCGTTCTTATGAGAGCAGATATCGGCATTGCAATGGGCGCAATGGGTTCTGACGCAGCTATCGAAGCCGCAGACATCGTACTTATGGACGATGATCCGCTAAAGATCGCAAAGGCTATCAAGATCTCGAGAAAATGCATCGGCATCGTATATCAGAATATTATTTTCTCACTCGTTGTAAAATTTGCCTGCCTTGCGCTTACGGCTGTCGGTATCGCAAATATGTGGCTCGCTATCTTTGCCGATGTAGGTGTAATGATACTCGCAGTTCTCAATGCCATTCGTGCGTTAAGAGTTTCAAAACTGTAAAATTTTTTAAACCGATTGACATCGCCTGCCCGTAATGCTATAATATATGAAATTCAAAAGTTCGGAAAGAGTTTTGCTTTCCGAACTTTTGCTCAATAATGGGAGGAAAATATTATGAGCACAAAAAATCCATACGCAGGCACAAAGACCGAGCAGAATCTCCGTGAAGCATTCGCAGGCGAATCTCAGGCAAGAAACAAATATACATACTTTGCATCTGTTGCAAAGAAAGCAGGCTATGAGCAGATAGCAGCGCTTTTCTTAAAGACAGCCGACAACGAAAAGGAACACGCTAAGATGTGGTTCAAGGCTCTCGGCGAACTCGGCACTACCGAGGAGAACCTCAAAAGCGCAGCAGAGGGCGAAAATTTCGAGTGGACCGATATGTACGACCGTATGGCTAAGGAAGCCGACGAAGAGGGTTTCCACGACCTCGCCGAAAAGTTCAGAGGCGTTGGAGCAATCGAAAAAGCTCATGAAGAACGATACAGAGCGCTCCTCAAAAACGTTGAGGAAAAAGCTGTATTTGAAAAGAGCGGCGTAACAGTATGGGAATGCCGCAACTGCGGACATATCGTCATCGGCACTTCCGCACCGACAGTATGCCCCGTATGCAATCACCCACAGTCCTATTTTGAAGTCAGAAACGAAAATTATTAAAAAAATCTTTAAAGGGTATCGGATAAATTCTTCCGATACCCTTTTTTGCTTTGCAGACCTTGAAAAAATCCCAATTTTAAGGTATAATTAAGGAAATGCGCTTATAATCATTTTGGGGAGATGATAAAATGAAGCTTCTATACGCCGAGGACGAGCAGGCTATGTCCGAAGCCGTTACCGATATACTCACCTATCACAAATACATTGTCGATGCCGTCTACAACGGAAAAGATGCACTCGACTATGCCCTCGCAGACAACTATGACGGGATAATCCTCGATATAATGATGCCCGAAATGAGCGGCATCGAAGTTTTGCGCGAGCTTAGAAAAAAAGGCTGCCGAACGCCGATACTTCTTCTTACCGCAAAATCGCAGGTTGAGGACAAGATCGAGGGACTTGATGCAGGCGCGGACGATTACCTCCCGAAGCCGTTTGAAATGGGCGAGCTGCTTGCACGGATCCGCGCGATGCTCCGCCGCCGTGAGGAGTTCACACCAGATATCCTCACCTGCGGAAACCTTTCGCTCAATATGCAGTCGTCGCAGCTTTCCTGCGGAAATCAGTCGTTCACCCTACCCCGTCTTGAATACCGACTTATGGAACAGCTTATGCTCAATCAGGGTATCTATCTTTCGTCCGATGAGCTCATGCAAAATCTGCTGATACTTTCCCGTGCGGACGAAAGCGGTTTCAGGCTTGCCGTTTCAAAGGAAAATATCTCGGATATCGTTTCACGCACGGCTGAGCATTTTATGGAATCAGCCGCACAGAAAACTGCACTTATCGAAACCAACATCGAAAGCGGCATCTCTGCCGATGTGAACCGTGATACTTTTTCGCAGCTTGTTTCAATATTGCTTGACAACGCAGTAAAATATTCTGCTTCGGAGAGCGAGATAACCGTTTCACTTTTCCGCAACGGAAAAAATGCTGTTCTTTCAACGGAAAATAAATGTGAGAACCTGCCCGAATGTAAACCCGAGCAGCTTTTTGAACGTTTCTACCGGGGTGACAGCGCACACAATCAGAAAAGCGGCGGCAGCGGCATCGGTCTTTCCGCCGCAAAAGCCATTGCCGAAGCTCACGGCGGAAAGATTTCCGCCGAATACAAAAACGGCAGTAAGATCATATTTACGGCTTCACTGCCGATAAAAAACGAAGAACGGAAAGGAAAACACTGAAAAATGAACGAACTCCACACATATATCTGCCCGAAATGCGGCGAACCTCTGCACCGTGACGGCGGAAGCTTCCGCTGCACGGCAAACCACGTTTATGACTGCGCCCGAAGCGGCTATGTGAATCTGCTCCTCGTTCAGCAGATGAACACAAAGCTCCCGGGTGACAACAAGCTTATGGTTAACGCGCGCAAAAATTTCCTCAGCAAAGGCTATTACGACGTTCTCATCAACGCTTTTTCCGAATGTGTGAAAAAATACTCCGTAACGAACGGCGTTGTCCTTGACGCAGGCTGCGGCGAGGGTATCTACACCGTTTCAGCCGCCAAGAAATCACCCGAAATGTTCTTTATGGGAACGGACATATCAAAAACCGCAGCGGACGCTGCCGCAAAGAGAGCAAAAGCCGAGGGTGTTTCAAACGTGCTTTTCTCGGTCAGCAGCGTATTTCATCTGCCCGTAAAAAACGGCTCGTGCGATATGCTCACAACGCTTTTTGCGCCTTGGTGCGGCGAGGAATTCCTGCGTGTGCTCAAACCGAACGGCACTCTTATAATGGTCATTCCTGCGGAACGCCACCTCTGGCAGCTCAAATCGGCTGTCTATGACGACCCTTATTTAAACGAACCAAAGGAAAGCGAACCGAACGGCTTCACCCTGCTTGAAAGGCTGCCCGTCAGCTCGAAAATTCTGCTTGACAACAACGAAGATATCCAAAATCTTTTCTCGATGACGCCTTACTATTATAAGACGAGCGAAGAGGGTCACCGCCGAGTTGAGGCTCTTTCACAGCTTGAAACCGAGATCGCTTTTGAGATACTTATTTACGAGAAGAATTGATATTTCACACGGCAAGGATTTTTAACGCAGTATGCAGCAAAATTTGCCGAAAAGACGTGTGCATATGCTTATGAAGACAGGTTCTCAATCAAAGTATAGACAAAAATCGGCGCAAAAGCCATATAAAGCTGTTAAACAGCTACGGGCTTTTGTGCCGATTTTTTGTACACTTTCAGTTTAAAAATCAGTATAAACAGCACCGCAGCTTTGATCTTCCGACCAAAACTGCGGTGCTGCTGTTTTCACTTGGTTCATTTATAATACTTTAGGAGTGTATAATTGAAAAATTTTAAAATTATGTACTGTTTCCTCAGTCTTCGGAATCCTGAAGAGCGTCATAACCGCTTTCGCCTGTACGAACTCTGATAACGTCCTCAACATCGTAAACGAAGATCTTACCGTCACCGATATGACCCGTGTAAAGAGCCTTGCGAGCCGTTTCAACAACTGTTTCAACGGGAACTTTGGAAACTACGACTTCGACCTTTACCTTTGGAAGAAGCGTTGCTTCAACGGGAACACCACGGTACATTTCGCCTGCACCCTTCTGTGTGCCGCAGCCGAGGACCTGAGTTACTGTGAAGCCCGTTACGCCGATCTCACTGAGAGCATTTTTGAGTGTTTCAAACTTGTTCTGCTTGCATATAATGGAAACTCTTGTGTACTTGTTCTTGCTGTCTGCGCTGCGCTCGATATGAGGACGGTCAACAACAGTAACAGGAACTGCTGAAGCAGGTTCTTCTTCGGAAACTGCGCCTGTGAATACGGAGTTTGAAGCAGGCATAAAGTCTGCATAAGCGGAAGCAAGACCGTGTTCTGTGATATCAAGACCTCTTGTTTCTTCCTCAACGGAAGCACGGAGTCCGATAGTTTTCTTGATGATGAAGAATGTGATTATCATTGTAACTGTTGCCCAAGCTGCTACTGCGAAAAGTCCAACGAACTGGATTCCGAGGAGCTTGAAGCCGCCGCCGTAGAAAAGACCTGCGAGTGTGTTGCCGTCAGGGTCAACGAGGGAATAGCCGGGAACCTTTGGATTTGAGAAAAGACCAACTGCGATAGTACCCCAGATACCGTTCATCATGTGAACTGCTACTGCACCAACAGGGTCATCGATATGAAGCTTGTAATCAAGAAGCCATACACCGAATACTACAAGAAGACCGGAAACAATGCCAACTACGATAGAACCGATGCAGTCAGTTGTGTCACAGGGAGCTGTGATACCTACAAGACCTGCGAGCGATGCGTTAAGGCACATAGAAACATCAGGCTTGCCATATTTTACCCAAGTAAAGATCATGCAGGTAACTGTTGCAACTGCAGGAGCAACTGTTGTTGTGAGGAAGATAGAACCGAGCTGATCGATGCTTGTTGCTGCTGCACCGTTAAAGCCGTACCAGCCGAACCAGAGGATAAATACGCCGAGAGCGCCGATCGTAAGTGAGTGACCTGGGATAGCGTTTACCTTTGTTACCTTGCCGTCCTTGTCGGTGTTGAACTTACCAATACGGGGTCCAAGGATCTTTGCGCCGATGAATGCTGCGATACCGCCTACAAGGTGGATACAAGTCGAACCTGCGAAATCGTGGAAACCCATCTGTGAGAGCCAGCCGCCGCCCCAGATCCAGTGTGCTTCGATCGGGTAAACAAGTGCGCTGATAACGCCCGAATATACACAGTAGGAAAGGAACTTTGTTCTTTCTGCCATAGCGCCCGAAACGATAGTTGCAGCCGTTGCGCAGAATACAAGGTTGAATACGAAGCTTGACCAGTCGAAGCTTTCATACTGAGTCAGAATATCAAAACCCGGCTTGCCGATAAGTCCGACCAAGTCTTCCCCGAAGAGAAGTCCAAAGCCGATGAGAATGAACATTACTGTACCGATACAGAAGTCCATAAGGTTTTTCATAATGATGTTGCCTGCGTTCTTCGCTCTTGTGAAGCCTGTTTCGACCATTGCGAAGCCTGCCTGCATAAAGAATACGAGGGATGCGCCTATCAGAAACCAGACGCCGAATACCAGCGACGAGGTATTCTCGGAGACCATCTCCAAGATGTTTGTGCTTTCCATAATAATTCCTCCACTTTCACTTTCATTATCGGGAAATATTGATTTCCTTTGATCTCCCTTTTCCGAAAACAGCAAGGGCGCTGTGAACTGAACTCCGCCTTTGCAGTCCGTTCACAGCGCCCTTGCTGTTTTCTATGGTCTTATTATATATCATAAAAACACGTTTGTCAAGCACTTTTTTGAAATTTATGCAATTTTTATTATTTATTCCTGCATTTTAATTGATTATTTGTTATTTTATAGCTTCAGATGTTTGTTTTATGAAATAATCAGATGTTTCAGCTTCATATTTTAAGTATTTCAGCTCACAGGCAGTTTATATTTATTTGCAAGTTTAGATTATATATCCTGCAAAATATATATTTAAGCCCAACTAACATTCATATAGTATACAGATAACTGTCCAAACGACCGTTTTTTCACCCGCAAGCTGTGCAAAATCATACTTTTTGTTGACTTTACGACAAAAGTGTTGTATAATTATACTGATAAATTATTTTTGGAGGAATGTTATAATGTATCCGCTGAAATTAAAGCCTGCTTTCAAGGATTACCTTTGGGGCGGCACAAAACTTCGTGATGTTTACGGCAAGGACTGTGATTTCGACAAGGTCGCTGAGAGCTGGGAGCTTTCCTGCCACAAGGACGGCAACTCGGTCATCGACAACGGCGAAGCAAAGGGAATGACGCTTGCTGCATATATTGAAAAAGAGGGCAAGAAGATCCTCGGCAAAAACTGCGAACGCTTCGAGAACTTCCCCGTTCTTATCAAGCTCATTGATGCAAAGGACAACCTCTCAGTTCAGGTCCACCCCGACAACGAATACGCTATGCGTGTTGAGGGTGAATACGGCAAGACCGAAATGTGGTATATCGTTGACTGCGACGAGGGTGCAGAGCTTATTTACGGCTTCAAGAGAAACGTTACAAAGAAAGAATTCGCAGAGCGCATCAAGAATAACACTCTGCTTGAAATAACCAACTCCGTTCCCGTAAAAAAGGGCGATGTTTTCTTTATCCGCTCGGGAACTCTCCACGCTATCGGCAAGGGTATTCTCATTGCCGAAATTCAGCAGAACTCCAATACTACATACCGTGTTTACGACTACGGAAGAGTCGGTGCAGACGGAAAGACAAGACCTCTCCACATTGAAAAGGCACTCGACGTAACAAATCTCTGCCCTGCCGAACCTTATCCTGCTACCGAAGCAGTTACCGAAAACGGCTGCACAAAGAAGCTTCTTTCCAAGTGCGAATATTTCACCGTTTATAAGATCGATATCGAAAAATCCGCTGAATTCAATGCTGACGAAACATCGTTTGAATCTATCCTCGTTCTCGAGGGCGATGTAACACTCAAGTCAACTCACGGCGATATCACACTCAAAAAGGGCGAAACAGCATTTCTCCCTGCAGGACTCGGCAAATATACCATCGAAGGAAAATCTCAGGCAATTCTTACAAGAATCGATTAAAGGAGAACTGAAAAATGAAATACTTTATAGGTATCGACCTCGGCGGAACAAATATCAAAGCAGGCGTTGTTAACGAAAATTACGAGATCATCTCAAAGGCTACGACCAAGACCAACTGCCCACGTCCTGCAAAGGAGATTGCAGACGATATGGCTAAGGTCAGCATCGAAGCTGCTCAGAACGCAGGTCTTTCCATTGACGATGTTGAGTGGATAGGCATTGGTACTCCGGGCATTGCAGACAACGTCAACGGAACTATCCCCTACTCCAACAACCTCGGTTTCAGCAACGTTCCTATAAGAAAGTATATTCAGGAACACATCAACAAGCCTGTTTACGTTGCAAATGATGCAAACGCTGCCGCTTACGGCGAATTCGTTGCAGGTGCAGCAAAGGGCGCTACCGATGCAGTTTGCATCACCCTCGGAACGGGCGTTGGCGCAGGCGTTATCATCGACGGCAAGATCTTCACGGGAAGAAACCTCGCAGGAACAGAGATCGGACACATGGTCATCTCCGTTGACGGTCCTCAGTGTACATGCGGAAGAAAGGGCTGCTTTGAAGTTTACTCCTCCGCAACAGGTCTTATCAATATGACAAAGGCTGCTATCGCAGAAAACACATCAAGCATTCTCGCAGAATATGAAAAGCAGGACGGTAAGGTTTCCGCACGTCACGCTTTCAACGCAATGCGCGCAGGTGATGCAGCAGGCAAGGCTGTCGTTGACAAGTACATAAAGTACCTCGCAGCAGGTATCACAAACGTTATCAACATCTTCCAGCCTGACATTCTCTGCATCGGCGGCGGCGTTTGCAACGAGGGTGATCCTCTCCTCGTTCCGATGAAAGAACTCGTTAAAAAGGAAGTTTACACAAGAATGCTCGACTGCAACACCGAGATAACCGTTGCAAAGCTCGGAAACGATGCAGGCATCATCGGTGCAGCTTTCCTCGGCAATTCATGATATGAGCAAATTTGATTTTTTCGCATCAGATATAAAGGACGCCGATTCTTTTATGAAAGGTCAGCTTCGCTACAAGGACTTGAAGCGGAGTGAGCTTGCCGATATGCCCGAAAATGAGATAGTCGGCGCAGTTACGGCTTGGATAGAAACAAGCTTCAAGGAAGACTGGTCGGATATGGGCGAAAAGCTCAACAGCCTGCCCACGCCCTGCCTTAACATCTACTGCGCAGAGATAACCTTAAAGCAGGTCATAGACAGCGGCTTCTCCGAGGCGGTTTTCAACCTCTCAAACGATTTTCTCGGCATCGCGGCAAACGGATTCCGCGCTGTCGGCTATGAAAAGCTTGCGGAGATCGTCGATTCGGCGGTCAAAGTCGGTGCGGACAAGCGCCCCTCGGGACGAAGTTTTGTCGATTTCCTCGAATTCAGCGAAAATGTAAGCTTTTCCTCGCAGGACAAGGACTTTCGCCGATGCTTCGAGCAGGCAAAATTCGACCGACTGGCAAAACAATATATTTTAAACTACAGCAAATATTTCGGAAACGCGTAACGCTTCCGACCGAAAGGAAGTATATAAAAATGGGTTGCAACAATGAATGCAATGACTGCAAAAACTTCTTCTGTGAAGGAACGGACAAAGCTCCGCAGCGTTCACTTTTCAATGCACTCGGATTTACAAAGGAAGAAATGGAGCGTCCGCTCGTTGGTATCGTTTCTTCCTACAATGAAATAGTACCGGGTCACATGAACATCGACAAGATCGTTGAAGCCGTTAAAATGGGCGTTGCAATGGCAGGCGGCACACCTGTCGTTTTCCCTGCTATCGCAGTATGCGACGGCATCGCAATGGGTCACGAGGGTATGAAATACTCCCTCGTAACAAGAGGACTTATCGCAGATTCGACCGAATGTATGGCTCTTGCTCATCACTTTGACGCTCTCGTTATGATACCTAACTGCGACAAGAATGTCCCCGGACTTCTTATGGCAGCAGCAAGAATAAATGTACCTACTATCTTCGTTTCGGGCGGCCCAATGCTCGCAGGACACGTTAAGGGCAGCAAGACATCACTTTCAAGTATGTTTGAAGCCGTTGGCGCATACACTGCAGGCAAGATCACCGAAGAAGAATTTGAAGAATACGAAAACAAGGCTTGCCCGACCTGCGGAAGCTGCTCGGGTATGTACACCGCAAACTCTATGAACTGCCTTACCGAAGCGCTCGGCATGGGTCTTAAGGGCAACGGCACTATCCCTGCTGTTTACTCCGCAAGACTTCGCCTTGCAAAGCAGGCAGGTATGCAGGTAATGGAGCTTTACAGAAAGAATATCCGTCCGCTTGACATTATGACCGAAAAGGCTTTCCATAACGCTGTTACTGTTGATATGGCTCTCGGCTGCTCGACAAACAGTATGCTCCACCTCCCTGCAATTGCACACGAATGTGGAGTTAAGCTCGACCTTGACATTGCAAACGGAATCAGCGCAAAGACACCTAACCTTTGCCACCTTGCACCTGCAGGTCATGCTTATATGGAAGACCTCAACGAAGCAGGCGGCGTTTACGCTGTTATGAACGAACTCAATAAGAAGGGTCTTCTTGCAACTGATATTATGACTGTTACGGGCAAGACTGTCGGCGAAAACATCGCAGGCTGCGTAAACAAGGACACAAACATTATTCGTCCTATCGACGATCCATACAGCACAACGGGCGGCATCGCTGTTCTTAAGGGCAACCTTGCACTTGACGGCTGCGTTGTAAAGAGAAGCGCAGTTGTTCCCGAAATGCTCACCCACACGGGTCCTGCAAAGGTTTATGACTGCGAAGAAGATGCTCAGGCTGCAATTCTCGGCGGCAAGATCGTTGAGGGCGACGTTGTCGTTATCCGTTATGAAGGTCCCAAGGGCGGTCCCGGAATGAGAGAAATGCTCAATCCTACCTCCGCAATTCAGGGTATGGGACTCGGTTCTTCCGTTGCTCTTATCACAGACGGACGTTTCAGCGGCGCATCGAGAGGCGCATCTATCGGTCACGTTTCCCCCGAAGCAGCTGAGGGCGGCATCATCGGTATCGTTGAGAACGGCGACTCCATTACTATCGATATCCCGAACTGCACACTTACCCTCAACGTTCCTCAGGAAGAGATCGACAGACGTATGGCTTCGTTCAAGCCTAAGACCAAGGAACTCAAGGGCTACTTAAAGCGTTACGCAAAGAATGTTTCTTCCGCTGCGAAGGGCGCTATCCTTGACTAAGGGTAACTGCCGATGAGCAAACATTCAACAGCAAAAATAATCAGCATTATCTTCTGTGCACTGACAGTCGCAGCACTTGTGATCCTCATAATCATCAAGTCTGCGACAAGCGGACAGATGAAAACCATTGACAAGGCGTATTCTTCATTCTCCCACGGCATTTATAAGGAATATCAGCAGTGCTTCGGCGAAAAATCGATCTCCGAAAAAGAGTTTGATTCTCTCCGTGAGCAGTATATTGCCGAGTGGGGCGAGGATTTCACGGTTTCAGCCGATTTTGTGTCGCGTGAAAAGACAGAAAACGGCTACAATGTCAATGTAAAGGTATCGGTCTATAATGAAAAAGACCACGAAACCGAGCAGAAAACGCTGTTTATGACCAAATCCAAGGGGAAATGGCTTATAAACAATTCACAGCAATAAATGCGGAATTCGGAATTATATCAAAATCCCACAGTTTGTAAAACAAATTGTGGGATTTATTTATATATATATATATATATATAACAAAATGCCGTTTACACCTTATCAGATGCAAACGGCATTTTAGCTTTTAAATTAATTCCGAATTCTTAATTCCGAATTAGAGTGCTGCTGCTTCGTCAACAACCTTCTTGATAGCTGCAACTGCATCGTCAGGAAGCTTATCATAGCCGCCCTTGTCTGTTGCAAACTTTTCAACGCTGCTAAGACGGTTCTGCATAGCATTCTTGAGCTGTTCAGCATAGTCCTTGTCGTTGAGGTTAACTTCGAAGTCGCCCCAAGGCATGATCTCCATATCCTCGAAAGGACCCCACTTCTCGAACTTAGCCTTGCCTTCAACGATCGTCTCGAGGATTCCGAGAGTATCAGCCGGCTTTACCTTCTTGCCCATGAAGTCGCCTGTATTGATGATGTAGCAAGCAACGTTCTTTTCTTCAACGAGCTTCTTGAACTTCTCATAGTCGTTAGCAAGAGGATATGTTCTGAATGGGTTAGCGTAAGGAACGATACGGAGTGCGTTAAGGTCTGTACCAGCCTTTACACGCTCAGCGGTAGATGTCTTTGTAGCGAGTGTTGCACCCATTACAGCAGCAAGAGATGAACCCTTGAGCTTGATAACAGGAGGAATTGTAGGATCCTTCATGATCCAGAAGATAGCGTTAACAGGAGAATCGATCTTGTCAACACGGTTAGGAGACCAGAGCTTGGACTTGATAGCACGTCCGTTGCCGTTTCTGATATCCTCTGTTACGAGCTGGATCTTGCCGTCTTCGTCCATTGTAGCGGAGCAGTTCTGGCAGGAGAGGAGGTACTTGTTGTCAGGGCAGCCTGTAGGATAGTCAGCTGTCTTGTCGAAGTAAGTAGGTTCAAGTGCGATAGAAGCACATGTATCAGTGTTGATGATGAATGCGTCATCGTGGAGAACCTTGATTGCAGGATACTTGCCGTTGTGCTTAGCGTGTGTAAGAGTGGACTTACCGGAGCCGGAAAGACCATAAACGGAAGCAACAAACTTAGAACCGTCAGCAAGTGTGTATTCCTTCTGACCGCCGTGGCAGGAAGCATAGCCGTTTCTGTTAGCAAGTGCCCAAGCCATTGTAAGTGTGCCCTTCTTGTGCTCACCGAAGTACTTCATACCGAGAATTGCAGCGCAGTTCTGGTTTGTATCGAAGTAGCAGAGTGTGAGAGGGTCAGAGAGGCAGCTGTAATCAACGTCAGGGCTCTCTGTTGGCTTCCACTGAGGATCGGAGAAGATGTAGATATCAGGTTCCTTGCCGTCACCGATAGGCTTGGAAGCCTTGTACATCTTTACATAATCATCGGACATATACTGGAAGTTGAGCATCCAGTTGTAGAGAAGGTTCTCTTCACCCTCAGGAATGAGGAGATGAGCCTTAGCGATGAATTCCTTATCAAGACCAACGAAGCAGGTAGCATGATAGAGCTTCTTGAAACGTGTCTTGTAAACAGCGTCCATAACTACCTTGTCGAGCTTAACTTCGTCAACGCCCGGTTCGCCCTTGATGCGGCGAGCAGCAGCGTAACGGCCTGTAACAGCACCGTCGTTGAAGAGAAGTACCTTAGCATCGGAATCAAGTCCGAATTCTTCGCCGCGGTAAACAGGCATATCGGTAACGATTGTTCCCGGAGAATTCTTAGCGAGGTTATAAGCCTCCTTAAGAGTGTTTACTTTTACTACGTTGTTGCCATAGAAAGCAGCCTCGATGATAGAACGAGTTCTGGAGAAACCGACTTTTCCAGCGCCGATTTCGCTAATAGGGTAATTGGCTTTTGTTGACATTTTACATAGACCTCCTAATATAATTTAATAAGCACGTTTAAAAAACGATACTTATTATTTCATGTTACATTATACAATATTAGTCGTTTTAAGTCAAGACCTTTTATGTGATTTTTGTGTGATATTTTGTCCGAAAAAGGCAAGACAAAAAGTTTGCTTTGACTTATTTTTTGGAATTTTCCGTTTCCTTTATGAAGTCCTGCACCATTTTGTCGCAAAGGTCGATAAGCTCGGTGACTTCATCATCGGTGAAAAGCTCGTAGCCCATGTTCTCCCCTGCCCTTTTGCGGTAAACGAGAGCCTTGCCGTGAATGATCTTGGAATCATCATCGGGATTTATGAGTATCGAAGCGAGCACGTTTTCATCGTACTGACGGACTATCTTCTCGTCCGTGCAGGCTGTAACAACACAGTTTGCGAACTTGAACGAGTTTGCGGCAAGACGCTCCGCTTCGGTGACGGTGAGCGTTGTTCCGCCGAAAACATTGAGATATGTAGAAGCTTCAAAGTCAAAATCAATGCCCTCGATAACCGCGTCCTGACCGATGACTTCAATAAGCAGCGCTTTGTTTTTCTCTGTCATGGTTACTCCTTATCCTGCTGTGCTTTGAGCAGATCGCGAATTTCGGTGAGAAGGACCTCTTCCTTGGTCAGCTCGGGAGCTTTCGGCGGTTCGGCAGGCTTTTCTTCTTCCTTTTTCTTGAACGCATTTATGAACTTAACGATGATGAAAATGCAGAACGCTGTGATAAGGAATGAAATCACTGCTTGAATAAACGAACCTATATTAATATAAGGTCTGTTTCCCCAAGGGATAGTGATGCCGAGGTCGTTGAAGTTGATGCCTGCAAGTATCATACCGATTATCGGGGTGAAAATATCATTTACGAGCGAATTTACGATAGATGTAAATGCTCCGCCGACGATAACGCCGACTGCAAGGTCAACAACGTTTCCTCTGCTGATGAACTCCTTGAATTCCTGAATAAAGCCCTTTTTGTCTGCCACTTTTAGATCGTCCTTTCGATTATTTTTTCAACGCTTTTCAGCGCTTTATACAAAAAGAATAATAGCATAATTTTATGTCGAATTTAATAACGCAAAGTATATAAATAATGAAAAAGCAGCTTTGCGGAAAATTGTGCAAAGCTGCCCGTTTGTTAAAAAATTATCGTAGAGAGATCTTACTTTCTCTTGCCCCTTTTGCTTGCTGCAGGCTTGGAAGCAGGTGCGGCAGGCTTAGCTGCCGGCTTTTCAGCTGCCTTTGGAGCAGCCTTCTTGCTCTTGCATACTTTCTGAAATTCGAGAGCCTTTTCAACGCTTCCGTCGATCTTGATCTTGCCCGTTGTGTAAGCGAGAACAGCGTCAAGCTTGCCCTCAACAACTGCGAGGAGGTCGTCAGCGGTCGCTGTGAGAACGAAATCTCTGTCATAGTATTCATAAGGCTCAACAGCGATCTTTCCCTCGTTTACTTCAACGTAGAAAGCGCCTTCACCTTCGCCTGTGATATGTATTTCGGCAGCAAGATGATCCTTAACGCCGTCAGCGGACTTTGCAGCCATAATTTCCTTTGCCTTTGCAACGATCTGTTCGTATGTCATAATTATTATCCTTTCCTAATATAAATTATTGATCGAAAGTTTCCGACATATACTGTCAAAAGCTTTCCTTTTCCTTAAATCCATATTTATATGATACTACTTTCCTGCGGAAAAATCAATGTTTTCCAAGCAATTATGGATATTTACACAAAAAATTGTCGAAAAAAATTCAAAAATGTATTGACATTTGAATTAATGATGTGTATAATAAAATTACAATATCTTTTTAACAGATTTTTAAAAGATATCATACTCTTTATTTACTATTAGTATTTCAAATTATTTTATTATTGGAGGAGAAAGAAAAATGCAGTACAAGATCGACGGAGCACCATTTCCTTATGTAACATTTTCTCTCGAAAACGGCGAGAGCATCGAATGTCAGAAAGGCGCAATGTCCTGGATGACACCAACAATGAAAATGGAAACCAAAACAGGTGGTATGGGTCAGCTTCTTTCCAGAGCTGTCAGCGGCGAAGCACTTTTCAAGAACAAATACACCGCAGAGGGCGGCGCAGGTGAGATCGCACTCGCAGCTTCCGTTCCGGGCAACATCATCGCAATGGAAGTTCAGCCGGGCAAGGCTGTCGTTGCACAGAAATCCGCTTACCTCGCTTCTACACTCGGCATCAATGTAAGCGTATTCTTCCAGAAAAAGCTTGGGGCAGGCTTCTTCGGCGGCGAAGGCTTCATCATGCAGAAGTATGAGGGTACAGGCACAGTTTTCATCGAAGTTGACGGTGCAGCTGTTGAATACGAGCTTGCAGCAGGTCAGTCGCTCCTCATCGACACAGGATACCTTGTTGCAATGGATTCTTCCTGCTCAATGGATATCCAGTCCACCGGCGGCATCGGAAACGCACTCTTCGGCGGCGAGGGACTTTTCAACACAAAGGTAACTGGTCCGGGCAAGATCTGGCTTCAGACCATGCCTTTGACAGCACTCGCAGGTTCGCTCCAGCCGCTTATCGGTGCAAAGAACTAAGGTACATAATTCGCTTTTTAAAAGAGCTGCTTTTTCGGCGGCTCTTTTTATATTTATGCTGAAAGGAAAAATCTTAAATGAACTATAAGATCGAGGGAGATAATTCTCCTGTCCTCACAGTTTTCCTCAATAAAAATGAACTTCTCAGTGCCAAAGTCGGCTCGGACGGCTGGTTCTCGCAGAATATATGCGAGATAAGCTCGGCTGACAACATCATCGATGCGCTGAAAAACGGTCTGTCCGAGGACAGGCTTTTCTCGCGGAAATACACCTCCTGCGCCGACAATGCGGAGATAACGCTCATTCCCGATACTTCCCCCTGCACGATATATCCTGCCGATGTTTCGGACAGCAAATCTCTCCTGCTCGTTCCGAGTGCGTTTCTTGCAGCTTTGGGCGGTGCAAAGCTAACATCGTTTATGTCCAAAACTTTCGGCAAAAAGCGTTTTGAGCTTTGCGAAGTATCAGGCTCGGGAACTGTTTTCGTGCAGGTTCGCGGAAATGTTATAAAGCGCACTCTTGCCGAAAACGAGGCTCTCATCGTTTGCGCAAGTCAGCTTGCCGCCTGTGCAAAGAGCTGCAAGGTTGAGGCTTACGAAAGCGGCAATGATATTATGCTGAAAATCTCGGGTGGGGAAATTATTTTATCTACAGCGAAAAATGTGTAATACTAAGGAAACGCTGATTAATACGTTTTTGCCATTTTTCAAAATGGCAAAA